>JAYUVR010000391.1:0-3045 GCA_043753955.1 Archangium sp.
GTAACTCGCCACCGCCGCTAGCCTCTTCAATGCAGGCCGACCCCGAAGAGGAAAGTGCGTGATGTGAATGTCAGAGAAGTGCGCCAATTTCATGAAATAGACAACCCCGTGGTAGCGCGGAAGAGGGTGCCGGTACCCATCACCACGATGCTGTCTTCTTCCGCTCCGACGAAGACAGACTCGCCTTGTTTTAGCGATACCTCATTGAGTGTCACAGTGCCTTGTGTCAGCAACAACAACTGCGGTCCACGAGGTGGCAGCCGCCAAGGTTTTTCTTTGCTCAGTTCAATTCGCGAAAGGCAAAAATCAGGAGCCGGTGTCGAATAGACGGCCTCGGGCACACCATTGGCTCGCAATACCGGTACAGGCCCGTCACTGAAATCAAGTACCGACAACAGCTCGTTGACATCGACATGTTTGGGCGTGAGCCCGCCGCGCAAAACGTTGTCTGAATTGGCCATCAGTTCAACGCCCGTTCCGCGCAGGTATGCATGAAGATTTCCCGCATCAAGATAGAGCGCTTCGCCTGGTGCAAGGCTTACCAAGTTGAGGAGCATCGCCCCGAGAATGCCGATGTCATGGGGGTAGAGCGCGTTGAGTTCACTCGCCAGCTTACATTCGGCCTCAAAACGAACCACTGGCTCTTGCGCTGCGAGTACCAGTTCATCGACCAAGGCAGTCTGCGCAGCCTTAGGCAAGGTCATGACGTGCTCAAAGTATGCTCTTAGCCCACGCTTCTCGAGAAACGAACAATCGAGCCCGAGCGCGCGGAAAAAATGCAACGAATCGGTAGCACGGCGAAACCCACACAAAGCGTCAAACGGGGTGAGTGCACAAATGACTTCAGGTTTGTGATTGGCATCACGGTAATTGCGATGCGCCGCATCGCGAGCCACGGCGCCGGCTTCTTCTCGAGCAAAACCTGCTTGGGCTTGTATACGACTGGGGTGGGCTTGAAGAGACAAGGGCTGGGCTGCTGCCAATACTTTGAGCAAAAAAGGAAGCTTCGGCCCGAAACGCGCAACCGAAGCTTTCCCCAACGTCTCCTCAGGCGAACGAGCGATGAGCTCTTCGAGCGTGCCGCCCGAGCGCAGCTTTGAAGGTGCCGACGGGTGCGCACCAAGCCACAATTCTGCTTGGGGTTTCCCATCGCTTGGCTGGCCCAAGAGCGAGGCAATGGCAGTGGTGCTGCCCCAGGCGTAGCGCTGAATCGTGTTGTCGAGCCGTTCCATACAGGTTTACGCCAGCAGGCTGCGGAGCATCCACGCCGTCTTTTCGTGGACCTGTAAGCGCTGCGTGAGGAGGTCAACGGTTGACTCATCGCCGCCTTTTTCTGCTCGGGGAAATATCGAGCGAGCGGTGCGCGCGGCAGATTCGTGGCCCTTCACCAGTTCACGAACCATGTCTGTCGCTTCAGGCACACCCTCTGTTTCAGGAATAGACGAGAGCTTTGAAAATGCGCCATAGGTCGCTCGCACCGGAAACCCGAGGGAACGAATGCGTTCAGCAATGGGGTCCGTCGCTAACCACAACTCGTTGTAGTGCGTCTCAAACATCAGGTGCAGCGTTTGAAACATGGGACCGGTGACATTCCAGTGGAATGCGTGAGTCTTCAAATACAGCCCAAAGGTGTCGGCCAAGAGGGCGTTCAAACCCTCGGCAATGGCTTTGCGATCTACCTCCGCAATCCCAATGTCCACCGTCAATGCACTCTCTTTACTGATCTTTTTTGCCATGGGGTTTTTCTCCTGAAGTGTGTCTTCGTCAGTTCGCACCGATGAAGATGCACGGTTGCCTCAAAGGTTGCTCGAGATATTTACTTGACGCCATCAAAATTTAGATTAAATCTAAATATAGAATGAGTCTCGAACTGGCAACCCAGCTGAAGAATGCAGGCATTGCGCCTTCCGCGCAGCGTCTGGCGGTGGCCCAATACGTTCTTCAGACCGATGCCCACCCCTCAGCAGACGAAGTATGGGTGCAGGTTCAAACGGGTTTCCCCATGTTGTCGCGAGCGACGGTGTACAACACACTCAATCTCTTTGTTGAAAAAGGTATCTTGCGCCAACTGGTGTTGGCCACTGGTCGTACGGTATTCGACCCCCATCTCGAGCCTCATCATCATTTCATCGATGATGACACCGGGCGCATTGAAGACGTCCCTTGGGACTCAGTGCGCGTCGGTGAAGTCAAAGGTCTTAAAGGGTACGACGTCAGAGAATACATGGTTGTGATGCGGGGCCGGAAACTCGGCGGGTCCCGCATGCAGGGTCGACCTCCCGGCTCTGTGAAGAAACGCTGAGACTAACCCTTAATACGGAGTTCCCATGATTACCCCCGGTTCGAAAGCCCCTGCATTTAACACTCGTGCTTGTGTCAGCATTGAGAAGGGCAAAGAGTTCAAAGACATCAATTCGAAAGACATGGAAGGGAAGTGGGTCGTCTTCTACACGTACCCCAAAGACTTCACTTTCGTCTGCCCCACTGAAATCGTCGAGTTCGACAAGAAGATGAAAGACCTGGCCGACCGCGGAGCGACGTTGCTCGGCGGTTCGACAGACAATGAGTATTCACACTTGGCCTGGCGCCAGCAGCACGCCGACTTGAAGGGCATCAAGCACCCCTTGCTCTTCGTCAGCCCCTCAATGGCGCAGGCTTTCGGTTTGCTCCAGGCAAACGACGAAGTGGCACTGCGCGCCACCTTCATCATCGATCCCCAAGGCGTGATTCGCTACGCAGCGGCGAACGACCTCTCGGTCGGTCGAAACGTCGACGAAGTGGTTCGCGTACTCGACGGGTTGCAGACCGACGAGCTGTGTCCTTGCAATTGGAAGAAGGGCGAAGAGACGCTCTCGGCCAAGCTGAAGAAGGCCTGAGCTTCACTGCGCTGTGCTGACGTGGTGGGTGCTCATCAGCCTCACCACGTTTTTTTCTTAAAGAAGGGAAATCATGGAACAGCTCAATCAACTTCGCGAGCAGCTGCCTGATGCGGCGCGAGACATCAAAATTAACCTGACCAATGTGTTGGCGCCTGGGGCCTTAAAC
>JAYUVR010000392.1:0-16846 GCA_043753955.1 Archangium sp.
TCTGTCGACCTTCACGACTGCTGCTGTCTCGACGACAGAATGTGCATCACTGGCACGCACCGTAAGCTTGAGATCTTCTGAGTCGAATTCAGGGGTAAGCACATCAACGACAAACGTACCCTCTGAATTGACGTTGATTTTGCGCCATTCGCCACCTTCTTGTCGCCAATCCAACCGCGCCGCTTTGGTGTCGTCGATGAGTTGACCACTGATCTCAAAGCGTTCCGCCGTAACAACCGAAGTTGGCGCCAGCAGGCTTATTCTTGGAGGTTCGTCGTAGAGACAATGCAACGTCTCAGTGTCGCAGCGCTCGGTTATCTCGCACAACTCGCCCCCACACGATTCTTCTTGGGGTGGCTTGGTGCACGCCGCACTCAAGAGAACTACGAAGACCCAACGTGAACGCACAGCCATACAGTGACCTCAGGGACAAAGGGAATTGCTCCCTGAGCTGGTTCTGTGCCAACTGTAAATTGGCGTATTCGCGAGACTCAGCTGCGCCGATTATCCATATTGGACGATCTCTGTCCCGCTGAATGGACATTGCGAATGTCGACGGCTGAGAAACTTCAGCGAATTGAGGTCACGAGGTCGAAGGTGGCTGCGGTTTGTACAACAATGAAAACTCGCTTGCTGGTGCCCTTGTGCTGATTTATGTACATCTTTGGTTCACTTTCCGTTCCCGGGAAAGACCCTTTGCTACTCCAACCGCACGTGATTGCCGGCCCGTCGTAGAGACTGATCGCATCAATTTTTTGCCCCACCTCACGGGAGACTGCGTAGACAAAAAGATCTCGCCCGCCGGGCACGTCGATGGCGAATACCCTGTCAGGCGACGAAGAGCCTCCGTAGTCCCTCGAAAGGAAAGACATGGACTGAAGCGAAAGCGTACCTGGCGTAATCAACGGAGCGGTCTGACAGATGTCACCTTCCGGAGCCAGCGATACTGCTTGGTAGTCAGCCACGACGGTCATCGACGTGACGGGCGGATTTCCCTTAATGACAGCGTATACACTTTCAGAGAACGGGCCCCGATTGGAAATGGTGCCCTCTGACGAAAGCCTGCGATCGCATAGCGTTTCATCTATGGCGCACACTTCAGGAACAGCCTCAGTCAATGCAATATCAACCGTCCCTGCATTTGCTGTTGCGTCGAGCGTCACCTTGTACCCCGGAGGGATATCGAGTCGATAAATTCGATCTGGCAAGTTCAGATCTCCTGCACAATCGCTGTCCCCCGCGAATCCACCAAAAGTCTGAGCACTCAAGTTGACAGACCCGCTAATGACAATCGCGTTGCTGCATGTATCGCCAATTGGCGCTGGTGTCAGAGAGAGCGTGAGATCAAATTGTGCATCAGAAGCGGCGCCGACCCAAACCATCACTTCCTCGACCGTGCTGCTTTGGTTGAACCAAGTGCTATATGTATTATCTGCCTTCGATAGACAGGTTGGAAGCATTTCCTCACAAATCTGTGCAGGGAAAAGCAGCGGGTCCGTGTCGATGCTTGTTGTGATCGTTGCTCGAATGTTTGGCGGAACTGAAAAACGATAGATTCGATCAGTTGCTTCTGAGCGCCAACATTTCCCTTCCGTCTTGTAATCGGCGACCAAACCATCCATTGAGACTGAAGTCGTGCCTGGGCTCAAAACTACCGCATTCTCACAGCGATCTCCTGGAGCAATCGGGGTGCTCGTGGCAAGAATATCAAACGGGGCAGTTGTGGCAGCGCTCACTCCGACGTAGGTCGGCACAGGAACGGTGGTGGGGTTGTTGCGTGTGATAACAGCAAGGCGGGAAACGGAGCTCGAACTCTCTGCTCGGGGCCCCACCGAGCAAGCAAGCGGAGAACCTGCCACCATCATTGTCAACGAACCGGTAGCGACCGGCGTCGCAGCCACCTTGAGTGTATGCCCTGCAGGAATTTCAACGCTCCAAGCGCGATCAATGTTTTGGAAATTGTAGTCGATGACGAAGTCGCGCGTGTCTTGATTGATGAGAGGGACGCCCAACGTGAGCGGAATGGCATTTGTACAGACATCACCGGGCGGAGGCAAATCAAACACTACCGACAGCGAAAACGAGGTCGAAACAAAGATGAAACCCGACGATTCAACGATCAACAGCACGTCTACATCGATCTCAGATGAGTTATGCCAAGTGAGCCATCCACTATTGAAGTTAGCGGTTTTGGAAAGACAGCGTGTTGGTTGAGGCGAGCAGTCTTGAGCCATGAAAAGCGCACCACTCACCGACTTCGTCTTGACCCGCACCCGTTGGCCCGCCGGCACAGTGAGTCGATAAACTCGGTCATTGACAGATGACAAGCCACATTCAGAGGAAACGTAATCATTGGAGTAATTGTCCATGTCGCCAAAAACCATGCCCGCAGTTATGGTTTCAGCGGTTGCACAAACATCACCTGTCAGTCCGAGACTTCCCCCTCCCCCGGCACCTCCAGTGCCCCCACCGACATTTCCACTACCACCGCCCGCATCACCATCGCTTCCACCTCGTCCACCGCCCGTAGCGCCGCTACCACCACCACCGCCACTTGCATTGCTTCCGCCGCCTGCTCCGATCGTTCCAGTGCACGCACCCGCAACGCACTGCAGCCCTTCCATGCACACTTGATCAAAGGTGTCATATTCGCAAACACCAGACACGCACGCCCCCCGGGCCTCTGATGTGTGCAAAACCGTTGAATTCTTGCATGAGGCAGCGGGCGGGCGTTCACATAGATTCCCAGCACAGGAATCGCCTACACATACACCCTGACTGCACGCTCCAGCACACTTGATATCGACGAATAAATACTCACACGAGCCATTGCCAATACATCTTCCGGCAGAGACAGAAACCCTGAGTGTGGAATCTGCAATGCAGACAGACGGCGGAGGCGTAATGCACAATTTGCCTGTGCACGGTTCGTCGATGCAGTGCCCATTTTCACAGCCACTTGTGCAGACGAAATCGACCGTTTGATAGCTGCATTGAGCGGCTTCACATGTTCCGACGGCAGTCGAGGTGCGCAAGAGCGAGCCAATGCACTGTGCGGGTGGAGGCGTAGAACAGAAAATTCCCGCACAGGGTTCACCCACGCACGCCCCGTTGACGCACCCGTCGACACAGTCTACTGCCACAGCTTCTCGCTGGCATACGTCCGCGTCGCAGGCTCGCACCCGATGGACCAAGAGCGTTTGTGCATCTCGACAAGCCGCCGCCTGCGCCACGCAGTCAGCCGCGCACACCGGAGGGTCGTTGCTGAATATGTAGTTGCCCGGATTGAGGTCCAAACAACTCGTCAGCAGAAGCACAAAAACAGAAACCGTCTTCATCACGTTCTTTCGTACCGCGTGGCCAGGTTTACCCGCGGATCCCTCAAGCATGCTGGGCATCTCGACGTCTAGCTGGTCTCGACTCGCGCGCGCCTTTCCCATAGACGGCATGGAGTCACGGGATCGAATGGCGTCGCAAAAATAGTATGGAAAACCATATCCACGGCACGCGTCTTCAACCGTTTCAGTTGGTTAACACATTGCACATGCGAAACTTACGGGTCATCTCAAAAGCCAGGGCTTTTTCTCAGTTCACGTTTCGAACGAAGGCGCCAGGCCTTGCTCATAGAAAGCGGCCGGCACGAAGTCGGGCGAGAACGTGCTGATACTCAGTAAAAGACCGCTCATTAAAAAGGCACGCCACGATTCGTTCAAAATTGCGCTCTTCGGCCATCATTTTCTGAAGGGCAATTCGAGCAGCCCGGTCAATTGGAAACCGATACACACCGGTTGAAATCGCTGGAAACGCGACTGAGCGCGCACCCAGTTCGCTGGCCCTCGCAAAGGCACTCACATAGGTTTTAGCGAGCAGCTCTTCCTCGCCTCGTTCACCGCCATGCCAGACAGGCCCCACCGCGTGAATGACCCATTGCGAAGGCAGACGAAAGCCTCGGGTCACCACGGCTTCACCCGTCGGGCAACGCCCCATCACTCGGCATGCGGCCAGAAGCTCAGGCCCTGCGGCCATGTGAATTGCGCCGTCTACCCCTCCGCCACCGGACAATGCTGAATTGGCTGCATTTACAATCGCGTCGACCGCCACAGTAGTGATGTCTGTCTTGAGGAGTTCAATCATGGCGACTTCGAGGTTTTTGCTGATGTGGAACTGCCACGAATCGCATTTCCGTACGCTCGACGAAGGAGCTCATCGACCTTGAGTGCACTGCTCTTTGCCCATTCGACACGAATGGCTTAGCGCTTTGGCTACACCGAGCAGTACCCGATGCTGGCTCAACACGAGCAGCATCGGGTAGCTGAAGACCTGCTTATTCCTTGAAGACCCAAGGGGCTTCGAATTCGAGATTGCAGTCAATGGTGAATGAGCGGGGGTCTGATCTCGCACCCATTTGAATTCGAGTTGCTGCGAAATGGTATGCCCTATTGTCTTGTTTGTCGTAGCCAAGAGGCCCAGACGAATACGACATAGCGCGCCGATAAACAGCGGCAGCACCGACGAAACGTATCAGCGCATAGGTGGAAGGAGCCATGCTGTACCCCTCAGCCATATCGACTTGATACATATTCAACACCTCTCTTACCCCTGGGTCGGTTTGAAAACCATGAGCTGCGACCAAGCCAGGTCTATCGCTCACTTTCCCTGGAATTAACACGTCGTTCGAGGTGACGGCTGGCGCTTCAGCGCTTCCGTAACCGGCGCCCCAAGCTCGACACTTGAGAGCAACTTCCGGGCGCTCTTCAACAGGAATCGTGACATCGACGACGGGTTCAACGAGGCGTGTGTCGCCTTTACCGTCGCAGCGCAAAATACACTCGGCACCGAAGTCAGTGACTTCCACGCCAGGTTGGCCGTGATTCTCAACAAAGATGCCGGCTCGGTAATGCGGAGCATCAACCTCATCGAAATCAGGCTCGCCTGAGTAAAACGTCGCAGAATCAAATTCGCCCAATGTGCTGTGCGACGGCAGTTCAATAAAGACATTGTCAAATCGAACAGGCGTTTCCCCAGAAAGCGGTCGTATTGCCGTGGCTTTATAGGGGTGGCTGGCTTCTTTGTTCTCAACGCTCGCCTCGAGCCATGCGCCTTCATCAGATTCATGTCGAGTCAGCGTCGCTCTCAGCGCGGGCCGGGTTCGGTTGTCTCTGTTGATCCAACATACCAGCTCACCGGGGTTCTCTTCTGGGTCGACTCCTTCGCAGCCGAATGTGTCAGCGGTCAGCTTTTTGCTCTTGGTCACTGAGGCGGCAGGTTCAGTGATGGAAGCTGTCCCCGGAGTGCAACTGACTGCGAGAGAAATAGACGCCAAACACATACAAATGTTAGAAAAAGAAGTGATACGCATAGGAAAGAAGTCCCCCTTTGAAATGGGCCACTGGCTTTTGGGTTAAGAGCAGGTGAGCCCCGTATCATATGAGGGTGTCTTCTACAATTCCCAGCCCGGAACCGAACGTGTCCACATTGGAAAACGTTCTGTTCCAGAAGATGGAAATGGGGGTCGATAGGAAACCGACACACGCCGGTTGGCAATGTCTACTTTGAAAAGTTCAATCATGGCAATTCGAGGTCTCTGCGTGATGAGTCATTGCCATAAATCACATCACCATAGGCTCGGCGTAGAAGCTCATCGACCTTAAGCCCGCTGCTCTTTGCCCATTCCACATCAAGGCCGAGACCATGTCCTTGACCTGTTCCTTCGAACTCGATTTGCGTTCCCACACGTCGTGCCGCCGATGGACAGCTGGGCAACTTCAACGCTCCTCGGAACGCTTCGCAACTCGAGTGCACCGCATCGTCCCAGATTGACTCGCCCTGTTCTCGAGTACGCGTTGCGGTTACTTGGCCGTTGCTGAATTCAAGCGCAGTGAATGATCCTTTCAGCACTTCCTCTACCTTTCGCAGTGAACGCTCTTCTCGCCATGCCTGCTGGCCGCCTTTGGAGAAAGGGAGCCATTGTGCAGTCTGAAGAGGCTGGGCAAGCGCGGCGCTGTCAGATGGTCTCAACGCGCGTGTTCCTTGAAATACCTGGCAATGGGTTGTGTCGCACACTGGCCGATCGCCATGTCTTTTGTGTTGCCCATTCGCATCAATCACTTTCAACAACGCCGCTCGAGCCTCACCCTGAATGGTGGAATCTTCTGCTTGAATTACGCCTCCAGCATAGAGAGAACGAGTCGTTTCAAATACAAACATTGAGCCTTGGCGCGCTCGCTTCGTCTTCTCAGAAAGCTGGGCTCCAACTGGAACTCGATACGGCCGGGTTGGAGAAAACTCGAAAATTCCGGCGTACTCGCGGCCTTCGTCTGGTTTGATTCCTGGAAACTTCACATTAAAGGCACCTTCAAGGCACATCACCCGACCTTTTCCAGTCTCATGTTGAAGGCAAAATTCTCCTTGAGGCAAAAGCTGGGGCGTTTCGTTGTTCAATACAAAACCCGCACCTTGGCACTTGGCTTTGACTGTCACTGAATCCAAGAGTCCAAACACTTGAACGTTTGCTAAAGACTCGCCACTGGAGCGAGAAACACGCTCGAACGTCTTCCAGAATTGCGTCGCAAACTTTCGCGGCATTTGATCGCTTTGCACCATCACGGCGACCAGCGTGTCACTCACTCCGACTACCCATCCATAGAGAGGGCGTGACTGCGCATCGCGAACCGTACCGGTCTTCAGGGCCAAACCTTCGAGGGATTTGGAGACATCGAGCCCTGAAAGTGTGCCTTCTCGAGCAGTGTCTCGAAGAAATTCCATCACCTCGGGGCGTGCAGCCGCTAGCAAACGGTACGCACGAGCAAGACCCAAAGGAGACAGCGTAAGCGTCGCGCGCAAGCCTAAAGCCTCAGAGATATCTGCCGGAACTCGAGGAAGGCCAGCGGCCACCAAAACGGGCCCCCAGGCACCCAACTGCGCCACTTGGGGCGATTGTGCTGCCCAATCAAGAAAGTATCCGTTGCACGAATGACTGAGCGCTTTGGCTACTCCCAGCATCGGCGGCACGTTCTCTCCACAACTCCATTCAGTCGTCTGTCGCTGTGGCAACACCGGAGCCGAACGAGACCCCGCAGCGACAAAAGGTTTGAGTGTTGATCCGTAAGGCAGCTTCTTGCCCACTTCGCCTTCACTAAAAACAATCTCGCCCGAGATTCGGTGAATGATCACTGTTGCTGAAGAAGGCTCTCTTTCGGCCCCTGCCGCTAACACGTGCGGTTCCAGTGGTTGCCAATTTGCCCCATCGGCGCAGCGCCTCAATGGAACTACCAATCGCAGCGGCAAAGCAGCTTCAGGCGTCAGACTTTCCACGAGCAGCCGAGCGAGTGCCCTTCGACCGTTCCTCGAATCGAGAGACATTGTTTGCTGCGAGAGTTCGCCGAGCGCCCACGACAGACTGCGATATTCATCATCAGTCCATGCTTCAAGTTCACCGCTCAACGACAAGGCAAATGACTCATGAAATAGTTTGTCATTTGATGCTTGAGGGCAAGCCGCAAACAAGAATTGGTGTGCCAGTTCATGGCGTAACGCCGTCAGTTCCAGCGCGCTCAACTGGAATGGCTTTGTTTGTCTCAACCAGACTTCGCCAGGGCGACTCTCGCCACTGCGGTCACGCGCCAGTTCGCCCTTTCGCATCACCAATGTTCCACTGAAGGCTCGCGGCGTAACATGCGTGACCTTCAAAAATACAGCCTCGTAGCGCTGCCACGCGCGAGTCGCTTCTTCACGCAATTGCGCCTGCGGCTCGAGATCACTTGAGGTGATTAAATTCGGCACCGAGCCAACACAAAGCGCAAGGAGGCCCAACATCATCGCGCTGACCCCGACCTCTTGACTGTCAACACTGTCGAGCCCGTTCGAGCAAACACGTCAGCCGCGTACATGTCTTCAATATGCGCGGGAGGTACTGCGAAGCTCCCAGGAAACTGTGCGCGAAGAATGTAACCGATGACGCGTGGGCTCTCGTTCCACCATGCGGGCTCTTCAAACATCCACGTGACTCGTTGCGGTGAAAGCACTCGATTTCGAAGATTTTGGTGCGTCAGCGGCAAATTGTACGGAGCAGAACGAAACGCTTTGTCCTCTTGAAGCACAGTGAAGCCCGCAGGCACCGCATCTTCGAGCACCGAATACGCTGAACGATGGCCCCACTGCCCGCGATCTGCGGCATGAGCATTGAAGACCAACTCAACATAGACATCTTCACCTTGAGCGACGTCTCCACCATTCTTGAGCTCAATTTTCTCATTACCGCGAAGCACCCAGTGGCGACGTTGCAATGACATTCCATTGGCTTTCGCTTGCACCTGCGCCAGCGGAGTTCGTACTCGAACTCTCCAGACGGTCACTGCTTCGGTATCTCCAATTTTCACCGCTCGAAGCTGCTTTTCAACGTGAGCCACAAAAGCTCCAGCAGACGATTCGAGACGCGCCCCACCCGCTTCAAAGTCTGGTGGCGCCATGCGCTTCGCCTCTTTGATTTCGCGTTCAATGAGCCATTGGCTGTGCAGCAACGCGGTACTTCGATCGAAGGTGGATAAGTTGGGTTCACCGAGCAATTCCAGGGCACGACGACGCGCTTGACCGACATCAAGACCATTTGCCTTGCCACCCGCGTGGCCCAGCACTGCCGCATACCCCACTTGCCTCAAAGGAAATCGCCACGTCCATTCCTCACCGCGCCATGCCGCCGGAGTGAAATACGCAGCGCGCGCTTGCATCGATAATTCCTGCAATCGAGTTTGAACTTCTGGCTCCTGATCCACTCCTGAATGTTCCGCAGCTAAGACTGCGAGCGCGTAACTGTAGACATCGCTCCCGGTATCGCTTTGCAGAAAATGACGAACTTTGGCGGCTTGTTTTCGGCCCTGTAGCTTAGACAACACATACAACCGTTGTGCTGCTAACACACTCGGCAGGCTTTCTTGTTTGTCTAACCATACTGCCGCGTCTGTAATGCGCGCGTCGTCGCCAGGAATCAAGCCCGCCTCGATGGCCCAACTGAGCCCATCGAGGGCTACCAACGTCATCGGCACGGAAGGTTCGCTGTACCCCGAGTACCAGGAAAACCCGCCTCCCCTCACCGCCGCCTGAAGAATGCGCTGCGTTCCCTGAACGGCCCGACTCTTCGCTTCGGCCATCAATGCTTGAGCATCTGGTTCCAACAATGCGAGGGCCTTCGCTTTTTCCAAAGTACGGTACACGGCCAAATTGGGAACGGTCGTGGCCACCAACTGTTCCAAGCACCCGTAGGGGTACGAAAGAAGCTCGCGCAGATTTTCCATGGCCGCGCCTAACAAAGACGGCATAACACTCACGCGCGATGACAACACGGTGGCATCGGGTGGAAGTTCCAACTTCAGCTCGCCCCCACCTCGCCGCGAAACAACCACTGTTTCCTCAATTGCCGCGGGAATGATTTCGAATTTCCGAACATCGCGAAGTGGTTCACCAATACCGGTGCTGCTCAAGCTGACTTCCGCTTCACCCACCGTCTTCGCCTTCAACATCAATGGCATCACTTGTTCATCTTTTGCCTTGAGCGTGAGCGATTGGCTGAGGTCGCTGTAGTTCAAAGCGCCACCGACAGAAACTTTCATCGCCAGCGTTCCATCACCTTTGGCCTTTGCACCCAAAGATGCGCGCACTGAACCTTCGGCCACGTCACCCTCGCGCAAAAACTGAGGCAGGTTCGCCGCTACGTTGAGAACACCGCGAGTCGCGAATTCAGAAGTACTCTCGCCGAAGCGCCCCGAAGCATCAGCCGCAACAGCCGTCACCGTCCACAGTGTTTGATTCGACGGCAACTTGAAGACAACTCGCGCGCGGCCATCGCGATCCGTGGTTATCGATGGGTTCCAATACGCGGTGTCTTGTTCGCGTTGCGGTTTCTGCGGTGGTTTCACCGATGCGAAAGCGTGATGTGGCAATTGGCTGAACAGGCGCGTCAGACGATCTCCGTAACCCAGCCCCTGAAATTCTGACGAGCTAAAGGTGGTCACGTTGTTTCGACCGACGGGGTAAAAAAAGTCGAGCACTCCGGGGCGAAACTCTGCCTGCAACGCGTAGATCGCCTTGTCCACCACATCGAGCGACACTTCTGAAACTACGCCATTCCCCCAAGCGTCAGTGACCCGTAGATCCACCGTCTGCTCACTCAACGGTGCCGCTTCTTCGCGTTGTGGCGAAATGGCAACCATCAACACCCGCTCGCGCGGAACGATGCGAAAGGGCACGGTTCGTTCTTCCCAACGCCCCGAGATTGTCGGGTACGCGACCGATGCATACACCGCGCTGCCGAAACGCTTCTCGACCTCAAATCGATGCACCAACGACGTTCCATTCACACGTACAAGCTGCGTTGAAAAAATGCCTGAGCCGCTCAACGTCACCCACACCGAGCCCTCATTTTTTTCTCCAACGCCCCATTGCTCAGGCAAAAGTCCGACCAGTTCAACCGTTTGCCCAGGTTCAAGCACTTGGTTGGCACTCTCGAGCACCAGCGAGGGAACGCGCACAACCGCTTCGCCTCCTTCGCCGATGACAAATGTCGAATCGATCCCCGACCAGCTGGTGCCCTTTCTCGGCTGCAAGGTGATTTGAGCTTCGAGGACTCCAGGCTTTTGGGCCTTCACTTCCGTTCGGAAAATCCCCATTTCATCTGTTGTAAAATCTTTCTCTAGAACGAGTGTTGAGCCGCCTTCAGGGCTCAGTAAACGCACCGTCAATTTCCCCGTCGTCTGCCCATAAGGTTTGCCTGAGAGTGTCGTGGCGCGAATAGAAAACCCAGCTCCATCACCTGGGCGCACCAGTTTCTGCGCGGCCTTCACTGCGGCGAGCACGTCGGTTTCCGACAAGAAGAAAGTCTGCGCACCGTTGGCGAAGGTGCCTTGATCATCACGAGCGCGCACTGAAAGCGTGTACCGCCAAGGCTTCGCTTTATCGGCAGCGTTGATTTCCGGAACGCGAACCTTCACCTCTGCCTCACCCTGCACGTCAAACTTCAACGCCGTCGCCCATGAATCTTCGCTCGACTGTAAATGCCGCTCTTGAACTGACGAGTACAACCGTTGAGGAACGGACAGCCCGCCCTCACTGGTGGAAGGCGAGCCATAGGTCACCTGACTCCCTTTTCCGCCGCGGCCTGAGTCGTCAACCCACGTCGGAGCATCGAGCTGCGAGCGATACAAAAATACTTCGTAAGCAACATTTTTGGGAACGCCGCCTGCGTATCGCCTGGCGCGAACTTTTAAGCTCAACTCGGCACCCGGAGTCACCGTTTCTTCCTCAGAAAGCACCTCGAGAAAGAACGTCGGCTTCACATATTCCTGCACGCGAGCTTCGGCCTGATGTTCTCGGGTATCGATTTTCGCATTCACGCGAACGACGACGGTGCCGAGATCTGCAGGCACTGCTGCCTCGCCCGAAAAAGTACCGAACTCGCCAACGGTCGCCTTGGTGGTGATGGTGCGACCTTGATCCGGAGTCAGTGCTATTTCCACCCGTGAATTCTTCGGCCGAAACAGGCGCGCTAAAAACCCATCAGGCTGCCTCACTACGCCGCGAAAGCGCACCACGTCGCCGGGTCGATAAATGGGCCTGTCGGTGTAGATGAAGACGTCGGGACTGATCGCCAACGTCGAATAAAAATCGGTATCAACTAGAGCTGTATCGCCAGCGACAGTCGCGGTGACTACGACGCGCGGCTCACTCACCTCGACTCGCGCTTCGCCCGACTCGTTGGTCTTCGTTGTCTTCTTGGTGCTGCCTGGAAGGTGAACGGTGATGGCTGCTGCCTGCTGCGGCATGAGCGCCCTATTCGCTACCCGTATCAGAACTTCGCCGTCAGTCTGTTTCACTTGAGCAACGAGATCAGTAATGACCAATACCACTTGGCCTTCGATGGTGCCCTGCACCAATTGCAATACGTAGATTCCCGCTGGTAATGGAGCGAGTGAAAGCCGGCGCTCTTGATATCCACCGCCGCGTGAAGAGCCCCAGTCTTCAAAGCCAGGCACGTTGAAGTCGCGTGCTTCTCCACCGAGATCAAGGTTCAGGTATTCGGTGCGCACCAATTTCAAACCCGCAGGAACGCCGACCAACCGCTCAGGGCCTTCTTGCAGTTGCGAAACGATTCCATTCGGGGCTTCGCGTGCAGGTAACCCGAGCGCAAAAGTCTTTCTGAATTTCGGATCAAGGGCCATCAACAGCGCGTGACCTGGGTTCTTCATTCCATTGAGCCCACGAGACAGGGCACGCCCTGGGTTGGCTGTCGTCACCGGAGGTTCGTACGCCCGTCGCATGTTGAATTGCCGACCGATGAAAGCAGAGAGGTCGTCTGGTTTGAGAATTCTCAGTTCCACGGGTTCCTTGCCTTCAAAGGCGAGGTCGACAACGGCGGCCTCTTGCGTGCCGTATGCGCGAGGAACAGTGAGATAGAGCGGCTTGGCCAGTGCGGGTACGGCAATAACAAGCACGAGAATGAAATGACGAGAAATCACGAGCGAAACCCTTTCGCGATCAGTTGCCCTTTTTCATCGACGACCGCGCGCCAGTGAAGAAACGGCAACGTTTCCATCTGTTTTCGTGCAGCTTCAATCTCAGGCGGAGCACTGAGTGGTACTGACTTCGCCGGCAATGGTTTGGGTTCTGAAAACCAACCATCAAGAATGAGCGTCGAGAGCACTCCGCCTAAATTGACGTTGAGACCGATAGAACTCGGATCTTTGAGTTCCTTCGCAACCGCTGGAGCCGCGGCCAACACACTCGGGGCTGCTCCTCCGCAACTGGTTTCAATGTCTTTGAGTTGTTTTTCAGTCGAAGCGAGCACCACCTGCCCACACACTCTTTTCTGCAGCAGCGGGTGTGTTTTCGAAACAATAGATGACAGGAATGATTCGTCTTCTGCCCGGTTCCAAATGACCGCAAATTCGCTCGGTAAATGCGCATCACCGTGAGGGTTCCACAGCACCGCCACTTGCCGATTTGCAGTCGCTCCCTCGATAGACTTACCGCTGAAGATGCGCTCGAGCGAAGTGTTATCAAGGTTCTTGGGAAGCGTGAGGTTGAGTGTCACAAAGACACCGGTGGATTCGGGTATCAGTTTCAACATCGACTCTTCGAGAGCGCCTCCGCTGAGACGACCGGGGCGAGCGGCCGTGGTGATGATTCCTCGAGGGCCAAAGCCATTGCCTTCAATGCCGAAGGCCAGCTTCGCTTCTCCCTGAACGCCCAGAATCGCCGCCAAACCTTGGAGTGCGCGACCATTCTCATCGAGGCTGACACCGAGCTCGACAGCGTTCTCCCCTGTCTTCAGTGTGAAGGGCTTGAGGCACATGCCGTGAAGTACTGCGTTGGGTCGCCCCGACATGATGAGACGATCTCCTACGTGAGCGACGAAAAGAGCGTGATCTCCAAGCAGCACCCGATGAATGGTGGCGAGCCCTGGAGCGGGTTGGAGCGAACCTCCGTCAGCCACACCACCGTCAGGCGAAGAACCGGGGCACCCTTGCGGCGAAAATCCACCCTTTCCAGCCGCAGCAATCAGGGAGCTCAACGCTGATGATGCAACTGCACCGCTTTGCGGCACCACCAGCACGGGAACTCGAATGCTCTTTTCACCGGTGAGCCACAACACTCGGTATGGCTCTGCCAGGAGCGCCTCAGTGAAGAGCTTAAGGACCACGCCATCGAATCGAGCGCCGATGTCTTGTCCACGCGTGCCAAAGAAAACTGCCCAGGGCCCTAGAAAACCGCGCCCGATGGGTTTACTCGCGACATCATTGGTCCATGCGTTTTCCGCAAGCGCTTGATGCACGGCTTTCGGCTGCAAGACATCGAGCCAAAAAGCAGGCTCAAGCGTCTCGTCGGCTGGCATAAGCGCAGTCACTTTCTCGCGCTCTGGTACCCCAGACACGGTGCTTGCTGCTGCTGACGGCAAGACCGGCGAGTCCGCTTGCGGCGATTTCCGCAGCCACAGTGTCAGCAAAACGCCAATGCCAAAAAGCAGCACGCTCGCGATGATGATTGGCCTGAAGTTGGGAGGGCGTGACTTTGGGGACGATGGGGTCATGGAAGCCATTCCTTGAAGCGGAAGAAACCGATGAAAGCGGAATTACTCGAGCGCGGCTGCCATTCAAGCGGGGCTTCTCGAGCGAGCGACTCGAACCTCCCGATGCGCACGGGCTGGTTCTTTTCTCCCGTGTGATACACCACGCGCGCTTGTGAAAATGTTCCCTCGCGGGGGAGCACCAGCAACATCAAATGCCACACTTCACCTTCGGGTCGCTCTTGTCGAAACGCGAGTACGTCGCCACTGCGAAGGCGCGAGAAGTCACTACGACCAAGGAATTTAAGATTGTGAGTCACCAAAGTACGCGCATCGGCGAAGTCAGTCGGCGAACCGGTGTCATCTATGAACAAGGGGCGAGAGAGACGAAATGGTTCGAGACGACGGTAGGCCTCGCGGAGCGCAAATCGGATCAGTCCCGCACAGTCTCGCTGCTGCGGTTCCCATGCAGAATCGGGGGAATGAACTTGCGCCAATGCAGTTTCCGCGGCGACTTGCCGAAGGAGCTCAATGTTTGGAGGCGATTCGGTGAGGCTGCCCAGCGCCAACACCATCAGGTACGTGTTCACTGATCAAATTCCCCCGTATTGCCACCGAGCTTTTTTGCCACTTCTGACAAATTGTTCGGCCAACGCTCATCAGTGGGGGCTGCATCAGCTGAAGGCACGTACACAAGACCTCGACCCGCACCCAGCATGTTCACCCACGCCAATACTTTGGTGCTTCCCGGCGTAGCGAGTGGAATTTGAACAGTACGTTTCACTTCTTGAGCGGTGCCTTCGAACAGCGTCAGATTGAGAGTCGCGACGGTGTGGGCCTTGTCACCTGAGGGCCAGTAGTTTGTCGCCACCAAATAGATGCCTTTCGGCGGAGCTCGGTGGACGTAGAGATAGGGTCCGTAACCGGGTTGGTCGAAGTCGCCTCCTTGCTCATTGAGGAAGAAGGTGCCGCCAGAAGGACTGTTTGTATTTGCCCAATACACATGGGCCATCTTTTCGCCATCGAGCGAACGCCCTGACTGACTGTCGAGGGTCGGCTCGTACAAATGTAAATCTGTGTACACGCCGTCGGTATCTGAAGTGAGCACCACTTTGAACGGCACGGGAGGAATCTGTGCGTAACTGGTGGCTTGGGCAGTGGTGGTGCCGGCCTTGTTGGTGGCCAACACCGTCACCACGTTTTTTCCAGCCGCTGCTGGGAACTCACGTTTGAATTGACCGTTGAGCGTTCGCAGCAAGTAGCGATCGCCGTTAATGCTCACGACTACAGGGTCGATGGTTGAATCGGTAATTCTTCCAGCCACGGTGAGCATTCGGCCGACCGTCCACCCTCCGGTGGGTTGAACCAGCGTTACTTTCGCTGGAATCGTTCCCTTCCCAACGCGCATTCCGTCTTGACGTGCCGGAGCCTTTTGAGGGCCATCTGATATTCCTTCAACTGTGGTCTGCGCCAACATTGCTGCGATGAGCAACACAAGCATTGCGTTCTCCCGGGGTGAACAGGCGCATTACAAAGCGCAGGCCAGTCTCAGCTCTCATGCAGTTCGATGGCTTAAGTTGCCAGAGAACGCGGCTCGAGGCCCGCACTTGAGTTCGTGGTTCCGCAGAGTGTGTGCGTCACGATTCGGTCTTTCGCTTCGAGAGTTGACCGAAGTGTGCACCAGATTTGGGAATTCAGCCCTGAGACGTTTGGAACTTATCGATGACTGAAGAGTTGATTGCAGACATCAATTGGGCTGTGTTCCGCGCATGCGAAAAATACTCTTTGCAGCAGCAGTCGGACTTTTGACTTTGACCGCTTGTGATCCAACCACGAGCGGCTCTGACAGCGGCGTTGATGCCGGAAGCGCGGGAGGTGGCACAGCGGGTGGTGGTTCAGGCGGCGGCTCGGGTGGAGGCGGCGGAGGGGAGAGTACGGATGGTGGAGACGGAGGTGGCTCGGGCGGCGGCACCGGAGGCGGCTCGGGCGGCGGCACCGGTGGGGGCGACGCCATGTTGGCGGATCTTCCCCCCTGCACCTCTGTGGAAATCAGCGCAACCACGGTCTGGGATCAGGTCATTTTCCCCAACTGCGGAACAAGCTGCCACTCGTCAGCTTCGAGCGCTAAGTGGTCTGCGACTTCAGCGAGCAATTTCATCACTGCCACGGTGGGAGTTACGGCCCATCAGCTCTCGACCATGAAGGTCATTGAGCCGAACAACATTCATAAGAGCTACATGATGTGGAAACTGATGGGTCAGTCCGGTACCGTGGGCGGCTCGAAAACCACGTCGATGCCCAAAGACAAAGCCAGGCTTTCCGACGGCGACATCTGCAAAGTAATGAATTGGATCAACAGCGGAGCCGACTAACCGCCTTCGCTCGACTTGACCTGAACACATTTTCAGGTCAAGTCTTGCGCATGAAACCCCAGGCGATTGCCAACCCGCCCAACCCCTGGGCCAGTTCTGAATTGGAATATCTCGACGAGATTCCACTCGCGAAGGTGGAACTCTACGAAGACGCCACGCAAAACATCATTGTCAAAAATGACAGCCCCGATATCGGCTTCAACTATTCGGTAAATCCATACCGAGGCTGCAATCACGCGTGTGCCTATTGTTACGCCCGTCCCTCCCACGAATATCTCTCGTGGGGTGCCGGCACCGACTTCGACACCAAAATCCTCGTCAAACGAGACGCCGCACGATTGCTGAGAGCCCACTTCGAGCGCCCCTCGTGGAAAGGCGAACTGGTGATGTTTTCCGGCGTCACCGATTGTTACCAACCCAC
>JAYUVR010000393.1:0-12893 GCA_043753955.1 Archangium sp.
CCAACGTGTATTCGATGCCAGTTGGTCGACCGCATCAGGTCGCGCAAAGACAGACACTTCACAGCCATAGAGCTCAGGCAAAGTGAGCAGCACGTCGACCAAAGCGAATTGCGATGCCACCCGTTGGAGAAAAACGCGAGTCGCCCCATCGGTGCCCGCGGGAACCAGCCCTTCACACAAGACGCGTAGGTGGCCTTCATCAATACCCGGGAACGTGAGGCCAACCATCGCGAAGACACCCACCGTATGTCGACCATCACCTTGAGGCGCATCTCTGAGTCGCCCGAAGGACCACGAAACATGAAACGACGAGTGGTCAGCACAGGCACCAAACCAAGTCAACGCATCGACCGATCGCCAATGCCGAGCCACGCGTGCAGAAGGTTGACGTGCCCGCTCGGCCACGGCAGTCACCGACTGAGCGACTGCCAACCCATACTCTTGAAAGTGAACGAGGCTCACCGCGTCTATATCCCGAAGGGTTGATCGAGGAAGGTGGTGCGAATATCGGTGACCTGACCCCAACTGGCGTTGATGCGATTTGCTCCGGGAATATCGCCTCCGAATACCAAGCCGAAATCAATTCGTATCACTTCTTTATTAAGTTGCGGCAACAGCAAGCGCAAGCCAAACCCGGCAGTGTGAGTCAATTGAACAGCCGAATTAAACGCAGACCCGACGTCATAAAACAAAACGAAACCCAACCAACTGGTCAACAATTCAAAAGGCCTGGCTCGATATTCGACATTCGCCAGCACCATGTTTTTACCGGAAAATTCTTCAGGGAGCGTACCTCGAAGCCCCGTCGACCCACCGAGAAGGAGTTGGCGATTATCGAGGTCATTCGCTTTCAAATCGACCAGCACCCGCGTCACGAATCGGCCGCCCCAAAACTGAGGGCTGTAGTTCGACAACTCAGCCGCCACCCGTCGATTCGCCACCTCTTGACCCGGTCGTACCCGCATCGAGCCGGCGACGGTGAGCGTGAGCAAATCGTCACCTCGGTACAATCGGTAGCGCAATGCGGCAGCCAACTCGACGAAATTCGCGGGCGCAAAGGGCAAGGGAAAAGCCCATCGCACCCCACCCTGCGCTACCCAGCCCAGTTGATAGTCTTCTGATATTTCAAAAGTGTCTATATTTCGAAGCACCCGAAAATCAGAGGGGAAGGCCCTCACATAGCCCAACGCATAGGTCACATTTTCAGAGCGAGGGAGATAGTTTTGATTGAGCCAATCGGCTTGCTCTCCCTCAGCCAGCGCCGGCCGGTACTGACGGGAATAGCCGCCGAGTAACCCAGACACGTCGACCTTTATCGCTCGACCAAAACTGCGGGTCAGCTTGGCGTAGCCACTGAATTCACGTACGTCGTAGACCAGCGGCAAGGTCTGACCGCTCGTCTCACTGAGGTACGGCACCTGCCAAATGGTTGCGCCGCGATAGACCCGGCGACGGCGTGAATTCCAATCGGCGTTGACGAGAAAGCCCCATTGTTGGTCCAGGGTGATGATGGGGTAACCAAACGTCACTTCACCAATCGAGCCTTCAAGCGCGGCGGTGTTGCGATTAAAAATGAGCGCTGCTGACTCACCCAAATACCAACGCGAACCAAAGAGTCTTCGTTCGACGAAGGTCTCGCCAATAGAAAATGTATCGAGTCGAACGGTGGTGTTGACAGCCAGTTGCTGCCCCCACCCATTGAAATTGACTTCGATGAGTTGCAATTCAAGAAATTGCAATAATGGGCCGATGGCGGTGAACGAATTCGAGAGCCTTAAGCTCCATCTGTCTTTCGCTACTACCAAGAGCGCGACTCCGCCTGCTCTGCCTTTGGCAGGTACGACTTTCACTACAGCGAGAGCAAAAAGCCGCCGCAGATTGCGTTCAATTTCTAACACCCGGTGTGGGTCCCACAGGTCACCAGGTGCGAGGAGCACTTCTCTGCGAATGACAGGCTCACGGGTACGAACGTGAAATATGTTTAAAAAGCTCGGGTATGGATCTGTGGGTGAAAATACGTCTTCGTTGGCCACTAAGATCTCTTCAATAGGTAAACCCTCAGGAGCACTTTCCAATTCGCGACTGTGGAGGGCGAGCCCCCAATTGATAAGCCTTTCCTCGTAACCCTTGTCTTGCGACGTCGGTGATGCAGCGAGAAGGGCCACCAATACGAACGTCACAAATCAGCTCCCCGCTGGTGCATCTGCCCCTCTTAACACCGAGGAGTCTCCGAAGACCCTCGATGAGAGGGCCGACCCTTGAACTCTGACCGATTCACAGGCTCTTGGAGCGGGACCAAGCCATGCAATAGCTCCCTTCCCGAAAGGACACTCCCCATGTTCGATCAAGGTTTCCAAATCTTGAACCGTATCGCGCTCGATGCCGAGCTCGCCACCCTCTTTCGCCGCTGGGATGCCACCCCCAACCAGCGGGCTGAATTCGTCAATTGGGCGTGGGTTGTTGCAGCGGCTGCCGATTCTTCAGCCATGAAGCACCCCCGCGCGGCGGCGGCCGTTCTTCGCAACGAGCGTGAATCAATACATCGGCTCTTGGCTGAGACGCTTCACAGTTCCAGCACCGTGAATCTGCATTTGGTGAGCAAACGCATGTTTCTTGATTGGCTTACCGGTCAACTGCTCGATGAACGTGTAGCCGCGTAATTTTAGCTTTCTCATATTGAGGCGCTGAGATTTAGCTTAACCAGCACCTCTATGGATGAGTTTGGCCTCATCGACACCTTTGTTTCGCAATTCAACGTCTCGCCTTCACCGCAAGGCCCAGGCGATGACTGCGCCGTGTTGGCCTCACAAAAGGCTTCGTGTGTCACCACCGATGCGGTGGTGGAAGGCGTGCACTTCACGCGCGACACGTTCAGCCTCGAAGACATTGGCCACAAAGCGTTGGCCGTCAATCTCTCTGACATAGCGGCCATGGGCGCACGCCCACAGTGGTTTACTGTCGCTCTGGGGCTTCCACCGGAACTCTCTGCGGGTGAACTCAAAAAACTGGCCAAAGGCATGTCTGTGTTAGCTCATGCTCATACAGTCAAACTTATCGGCGGCAATGTCACTCGCGCGTCTGCACTGTCTTTGACCATCACCATGAGCGGCTCGCTTGATGGAGCGCCCTTGTTGCGCTCAGGCGCAAAGGCGGGTGACGCGATCTACGTGTCAGGCCCTTTAGGCGATGCTGCCGCAGGGCTTCAGCTGTTGGCACGAGGTGCATCATCTTCACCCCTTATTCACGCCCAAAGACGACCTGCGCCGCATGTTGCGTTTGGCCTTCTGGCTCGCCGACTGTGTAGTGCAGCCATCGATGTCTCAGATGGGTTGGCGCAAGATTTGGGTCACCTCTGTCGAAGCTCAAACGTCAAAGCGCAGTTGGAATCAGCTCGCATTCCTCTCAGCGATGCATTGCTCGATTTTGCTGGCTCTCGCGCAGCGGCATTGCCCTTCGCGCTCACGGGCGGCGAAGACTACGTGCTCTTAGTGGCCGTTCGTCGCCAGTCTGTCTTCGAATTAGAAATGGACCGGAAAGGCTTTTTTTACCAACACATGGGTTGGCTCACAAAGGGCACCGGAGTGTCTCTTGACGGCGTGCAGTTGAAAGGTCACTTGGGGTTTAGCCACCGGTAAAAATAGAGGGACCTACTGTGCAGGTCCCATCCATCTTTTACTCGATGGTGAAGGTCATGCCCGCAGAGATGAGGCGATTGAGAAGCACTTTCCCCATTGCGGTAGCGGGCGTGAGAATGCCGCTGACAGCCGGGAGCTTCTCTTCGTCTTGCGCCAAACACAGTGCTGACTGGCCCAGCATCACGGCGGTCAATTGGTAACCGGGGTCGCCTTTACCTTCAATCAGCAGCGTCTTCTTCGCTCCACTCTCGGCTTCGCCGAAAATGCGCACTCGTACAAACCCATTTTTTCGCGTCTGTTCGTCAGGGCCTTCCCCAGGTTTGGGAAGTCGCGATTCTAAGAGGGAGCGCGTGGGGCCAAACATCAGTCCCGCGACAAAGAGCCCGGTGCCTGCGGCGATTCCGGCAGATTTGAGCAGTGCACTGGGGCCTCGTTGAAACCCCATCACTTCGGCGTAGCGAAATCGTTTTCCATAGGCGTACCCCTGCAATGCATTTGAACGACGTACGACTCGGGTATTGACGGCGGCCATGATGAAGGGCGCTGTCCATTGACCGACGAAGGCGTCGAAATGGAAGTTCGTTTGATCTCTCTCGTTGCCGAGTTTGGGCTCTTGGGAACGGTCTGGTGAGAGGGCGTAAGGGTCAGCGAATATGCGCAACCGCGAGCGATCGGCCTTCGCATCGTCTAAGCCGTGAAGCATCGACGCCACCGTGCCGCCGCTGAAAGCGCCCTTCAATACTTCCACCACATAGGTAGCTTTGACCAAAGGCCCCAAGGCTTCGTGCAACATCTGCACTCCAAGGTCCGAGGGAATGGAATCAAAACCACAGGTGTGCACGATGCGCGCGCCAGTGCTCTTCGCCAACGCTTGGTAGCGATCGATGCTGTCGCGCATGAAGAGCGTCTCACCCGTCAGGTCGCAACAATGCGTACCCGCTTTGGCGCAGGCTTCGACCAAGGGAAGCCCGTATTTTCCATAAGGCCCCACGGTGGTGCACACCACGCGTGTTTGCTCAGCCAAGCGAGCCAACGAAGCAGGCTGCGCTGCATCAGCTTCGATGATCGGCCAGGTTCGCGCGCGTTCAGGCAGCTGCGCTCGCACGGCTTCAATTTTCTGCGTGCTGCGACCAGCGAGGGCAATTCGCAACCCTTCTGGAGCGTGGTTGGCAAGGTATTCAGCGGTCAGGTGACCCGCAAAACCGGTTGCGCCGAAGACGACAATGTCAAAAGTGCGTTGAGGAAGAGACATGGGACCCTTCACTAACCTGCTCGAACTGTCTCGTCTCCTAATAGACTCGGGGGCACGGGTGATAAAGTGAGTTCGACCGCTTTGCCGACCGACAGATTCCAGCTCAACGTTGTACGCACCAATGCTGTATAGGAAAGACTTGTCTCGGTTCAACGCCGAGGAGGGTTCCCTTGAAGCAAAGCTAGAGATGCACCATTTCTCTTCCCTAAAGGTTTATAAGCTTCTTGTTGAGGTCCATTTCCAGGTTGACGGACTCCAAACTTCAGATGCGTCATGGTGGAGCACGGGATTTAGAAACTCTTCCACGGCTTTCGTAAGAATTGAAAGGGTGGACCAAGCCAATTCATCCTCCTGAACCATGCGCGCATAGGGTGCAACCCACGCTTCTGCGGGTGGCGGAACGGAACCAGGTAACGGATGTGTCTTCCTTGAATCAAATGTGAGTTTCAACGCTGATCGAAGTGATTCGGCCTTTATCGTTCGCACCCCAGCCAGGAGTGCGATGTCAGGGAGGTCTTTCACCCGGGAGTTGGGTCTGTTGCGCGGAAGAGTGTAGGCGTGAAGCTTCTCGGCGATATGTGTCTCCAGGGGATACAGTCGTAGCGACGGAGGTTCGATACCCGCGAACCCGAGCACGTCCTCAGTGGTGACGACGTCTGGTTTCCCAAAAATAGGTTCAGCGAACGCAACATCGAGTCCGAATGGTTGCCCGTATGGCTTTCCGGCAAGAGCGCAGTCGACTCTGAATCGCTGCCCTTGGTACATCAAACCCTCATTGGTGATTTGGGGATGCTCGGCATCAAGTGCGATGGTGAAAATCATGAAATCACCAAGCTCCCGTGCTGCCGCATGACGCAGGCGACTCTCGAGACCAGCCTGAGAGCCAGTGATACGCAAATCCACATCCTTTGTAGTTCGAGCTCGCTCGACCCGAAGTTCGACGACCAGGCCGCCCTTGAGCACTACGGCGTCACCAAGTTCTCGAGTAATGCGCGCCAACAGACGGTTAAACACAAGCAGTTGGCGCCTTCGCGCGAAGTCCGTTCCGTTCACAGAGGATGAGCGAATCCTCGATTCAAGGGCCTGCTTGAAGGCTGCCGCTGTGGAGTAGGAATTCATTTCGCCTTGGCGCGTGAGAGGACTGCCCTTGCTTCATTTTTGTCGATGAGGCGACGAGTAGATGCTTGCCTCACAGCCATCTCAATGAGTTCCGTTGAAGTGTGAACAGCAACGCAGTCATGGAGGGTGCGAGCAACACTAGTTACCGGAACGGAACCGATTTGGACGCGCTCACCTTTTGGCACGTCGGCATGGTGAAGAATCAAACCTTCAGGCACTCTCAGGCGGCGCTGTTTCCAGTTTGAAGGGAGTGTCAGGTTTACTTTCCGAGGAAGGGCATCGGAAAGATTGTGCAACATGAGAGCCGTCTCGTGTGAGAACACGCCCGCCCTTTCCGACCAGAGCCACAATGCAGCGAGGTCCTCCTGCTCGCCCGCAGGAAAGTGAACCATTCGATAAACTCCTCGACGAACTCGGGTGATTCGCCCGTTTTTGAGGTACTTCACAAGTAACTGAGAAGAGAACCCCGTCTCCTCTGCCTGCTTCGTAGTGAAATGGCCCTCCTGGCCAACTGCGTGCGCAAAGAGAGCGTCCCAGCTGGGCTCCGTAGCAGAAAATTGCATGCACAAAACTTAACCAGGGGTTTATGTTTGTGCAAATACCACCGAGCGGCATTCGGAGAATTGACTACGTCTCACGCCGCAGTCCCCGCTCCAAGCACCTTTGTCGAACTCCACAGAAGCCAGCAGGCGCGCCCATGACGGCCGCTTCGGTACGCAGCAGCTTTTCATTCTCAACCTCGTTGGAGCATCTGAGATTTTGAACGTCGTGTTATAAGAACAATAACCGCTGCAATATCTAAGCAGACGTATAAAATTGAGCCTGTGTAAAATCCGCCCGGAGATATCCCTCCCATTGCAAATACGACATGCATCGTTAACAAAACAATCACCGCTCGCAGAAACAACTCGCCTTCAACGTGGCGCCGCCAAGTAAACAGCAATACCAACAGCATCAACTCGACTGCCGATGAATACAGTTGAGCGGGGTGAACCGGAACATCGCGAAGTTCTGCTGGCGTAGATTCGGAAAGAAATCGCATTCCCCAGGGAAGCGTTGTGGGCGAGCCCATGCAACACCCCGCCATGAAGCACCCAATATTGCCAATCGCCCACATAGCCACCATAGAAGGAGTCACCAAGTCGAACGCGGTACCAACTGAACTCCCTTTGACGCGGGCAAAAACAAACAGGCCCACGAGCCCTCCCAGTATGCCGGCGAAATAAAGAGAGCCATGCGAACTGAATACGAGGTTCAACGTCCACGGCTGATTCCAGTGGACCAGCACGAAGCCTAGGCGCGCGCCAATCAAGCCGCTCAAAACCATGAACACCATAGCTCGTGCAGCATACGAGAAGGATTCGTTCAATCGTTTCGAAGTCAGCAGAAGCATCGCGGCCACTGCGACGTAGCTCAAAGACGGAGCACGCCGTAGCTGTAGATCGGGCCTGCCTCAGTCTGAAAGATGATGGGATACATATATTGAGAACGGTGTCCTTTCTATTCGTTGAGTGGCAGCGGGTCAGAGGGCTTATGAAATGCCCCGTCTTCAGATAGAGACACGTCCCATGGCACGCATCAAAAAAGTCTTGGTGGCCAATCGCGGTGAAATCGCAATTCGCGTCATGCGCACCTGTAAAGAACTCGGCTTCGGCACAGTGGCGGTGTACTCGGAAGCAGATCGCTCTGCGCTCCATACGCGTTTCGCTGACGAAGCCTACTGCGTCGGGCCAGCCTCTTCGCGCGAGAGCTATCTCGTCATCGACAACATTCTCGATGCCGCTCGCAAGTCAGGCGCTGACGCCATTCACCCCGGCTACGGTTTTCTGTCAGAAAACGCCAAGTTCGTAAGGGCTTGCGAGAAGGCAGGCATCACCTTCATCGGCCCCCCTGCCAGCGCGATGGATGCGATGGGTGAAAAGACGCAAGCACGCACCAATATGATTGCCGCTGGAGTGCCGGTGGTGCCTGGAAGTACGGCTCCTTTTGCCAGCTTCGATGAGGCCAAAGAGTTCGCCCTTTCGATGGGCTTTCCAGTGATGCTCAAAGCCGCAGGCGGAGGTGGCGGCAAAGGCATGCGTCGCGTCGACCGAGTGGAAGATCTCGAGTCAGCCTGGCGCGCCGCTCGGAGCGAAGCCTCGAGTGCGTTCGGCAATGACTCCGTTTACATGGAAAAGTTCCTCGACCAACCGCATCACGTCGAGATTCAAGTCTTCGGTGACATGCACGGCAATGTCATTCACTTGAATGAACGCGAGTGCAGCGCACAACGGCGCAATCAAAAGGTGGTTGAAGAAACACCGTCGCCGATTTTGACGCCCGAAATGCGAGCGGCCATGGGTGAAGTCGCCGTCAAAGCAGCCAAAGCCGTCGGCTACGTCGGAGCAGGAACGATTGAGTTTCTGGTCGACGCCAAGCGCAACTTCTACTTCCTCGAGATGAACACCCGTCTTCAAGTTGAACACCCGGTGACCGAGTGGGTGACAGGCATTGACTTGGTCGCCTGGCAATTACACGTGGCTCAGGGCGGTGTATTGCCATTGCTCAAGCCCATTTCACCTCGGGGGCATTCAATTGAAGTGCGGGTGTATGCAGAAGACCCTGCGATCAATTTCATGCCTTCACCCGGCACAATCACTTACATGCGCGTGCCCAGTGGGCCCTCAGTGCGCGATGATTCGGGAGTGTATGCGGGCTACACCGTTCCCAACTTTTACGACCCGATGATTTCCAAACTCAGCGTGTGGGCGCCCAGTCGCATGGAAGCGATTTTGAAAATGCGCCGAGCTCTTGATGAATATGTGCTCACGGGCATCACCACCAACTTGAGGTATTTGAAACACATTGTGATGCACCCGGAATTCGTCAAGGGCGACTACGACACCGGTTTTTTGGGGCGTGAGCATCAGAAGCTGGTGGGCGATGAAGATGCGAGCTTGACCCGAGCGTCTATGATTGCAGCCGCAGTGCGAGCGCACCAACGCGCTGAAAAACAGCAAGCCACCATCGCTGCGATCAAAACGGGCGCTGGTTCAACGCGATCGACTTGGCGCACCGCGAGTCGCGGCGGCTGGAAGCGAGGAGGCTAAGTCATGGCGCGTACTACGAAATATTTTGCAAAGAATCTGGCCCACAAAGAGGCGCCCGCTACGGAGCTCGAAGTTGAGGGCTTAGGTCAAGGTCGATACGCGGTGACGCTCGAGGGACATCGCTTCGAACTCGAAGCATTGGTGCTCCCACATGGAGCGGTGTCGATGATTGTTGAAGGCCAGTCTTTCTCGGTGGAATTCGATGAGAAAGGCGATGAAGTCGGCGTACTGCTTCGCGGTCAGCACACTCGCTTCGATGTGGTTGATGAACGAAAACTGCGCATGCGTGCGGCTGGAGCAGGCTTCAAGGCAGAGGGTAAACAAACTGTAACCGCGCCCATGCCCGGAAAGATTGTGAAGCTTTTCGTCAAAGTCGGAGACGTCGTCACAGAAGGCCAAGGCCTGGTGGTGATTGAGGCGATGAAGATGGAAAACGAGTTAAAGAGCCCCAAGGCAGGCACGGTGACGCAAGTGACCACCAAAGAAGGTGCGACCGTAGAAAATGGGTCCCCCTTGGTGGTGGTGGAGTGAATCAAGAATTCGCGGCGACTCAGCAGCCGAGATAAATCGTGGAGTCCGTGTTCCTCGCTGTAGCCCTCGCCGGTGTGCTGACGCAAAGCGACGGAGGAATGCGCCCTCCGCGCGGGTTGGCGTGTTTGCCCAATTGGTACGACGGCACTGCCAAGTGGAAACCCGATGCAGGCTGGGGGCTCGAGCTTTCGAACGGCATTTTTCTCCCGTGGGATACAGGGACTTCTCGTCGAGTTGGCGACCCTGAACTTGAAGAGGTGTTTGAATTAAGTGACATCTTCGAGCCGCCTTACCGGAGCGGCCCCATTGTGCCCATTGACACCACTGATGCAGGGCCCATCGAAGACCCGGGGCGAGCGCGAGTAGAGCAACTCTTTCGAAGCACCTACGGCAACACGCGAGCAGAGGTGCAACAACGGCTGGGCCGGGTGCGTTTCTTCGGGCTGCGCTACCCCTTTCATGAGCGCGCGGCTGAAGCGCTCCATCGGGTGGTGGCTCGGCTGGAACCCCAAGTGGAACAAAACCCGAAATTACTGCCATTTCTGAAAAACATTGGAGGCACTTGGCTGTGGCGCACCATCAAACGCAGTACACATTTGTCAGGTCACGCATTTGGTATTGCGATTGATTTGAATGCCGAGCGCAGTAATTACTGGCGTTGGACGTATCGGGGTCAGCCGATGATTTGGAAGAACCGAGTGCCACAAGAGATTGTTGATGCTTTTGAAGCGGAAGGTTTCATCTGGGGCGGCCGGTGGAAACATTTCGACACCATGCATTTCGAATATCGCCCAGAGTTGCTCAGCCCTTTGTGTAGATACAATTAAAGCCTAGCCTAGGCCAAAGTATTCCTGATCTTTGTATGTAAAGCTCGGCCTAGCAAGGGGGTTACAACGGTGGGATTGCATGTGGGCGACCAAGAGCGTTTCCAGATGATCGGCAGAGCTTCGAGCGCGGTCAAAACCAGGGAGTCTAGATGGCGCACGCTTGGGCGAGTTGGGTACCACTCCGTGGCCCTCGGAATCGGATTGGGGGTGGCGCTTCCTGTTTGGCGTGGCGCAGATAATGGGCGTCCCACTGCTGCAATCCTTTTCCTCGCCTGCTGGGTTGGGCTGAGCCTGCTCGGTGCCCGAATCAGTCGCGACGCGCTTCGGGCCCAAATGGATGCTTGGATCGCCGAGGCGGCCAAACAGAACGGGCTTGATACCGATGAGGAAGCACAGGTGCGAATAGACGTCTTAGGAAGCATCTGGTGAACCCGGCATAGCGACAATCTCAGCTGCCCAATTCGTACTCAAACTGCTCGTAGAAGGGTTCACCGCTCACCGCCACCGTTGCCGCTCAACCCTCGACTGTCAACGAAGTCGGATTGGGCTTCCGGCTATAGGTTATGACTAAACACTTTAAAGCAGCTCATCGATGAGGAGCATATTGACGAGTTCCATAAAACTGCACGCGTTGATTATTGGAGCCACCCGCGCGAACTCACTAAGGCGATTGATCTAAAAAATGACATCTATGCAGTCGGCACAGAGAAAACACCCTTTCAGCAGGTGCTTTGCGAGACGGAGTGCCAAGTCAAACAGTTAGCCATTAAAGGGAGACGGGCAACGAGCTCATTATGGGCTCAGTGCCTCATTGTCGTCGACATGGATTCCCGTGGATGGGAAGTCTTCCATCGTCAACTTGTGTACCAATTTTGCGCCGCGTTTCGCTTCATCTGGCATTGGTATGCCCTTGCCTTCTTGTTTGGTTGAAATGAGCTTTCCGGTGGCAAACCGACCCTCTTCGTCAAGCGACACTTCGAGCAATACTGTGAAGCCCAAAGCTCCAGAGAGATCGAATCGACCATAGGTCGCGAAATTGCCGAGTGAATAGGCAATCAGTCGCTCTTTGTAGATTTCCATTCCCCTCACCACATGAGGCCCGTGACCGAGCACTAAGTCCGCTCCTGCATCGACCACTGCATGCGTAAAGGCTCTCAAATCTCCTCGGTTTTCACCCAGGTATTTTTCCTTTCCTTCCACCACATGGGTTGCGCCAATGCCTTCGCCACCGCCGTGGAAGCTGACGATGACCACATCACTTTGAACCTTTGCCGCGCGGACCAATTTCTGTGCGCCAGAGATTTCATTGACGTCGTTGCATGAGGCACTGGTGTGAAAGGCAACCAACGCTATCTTCTTACCCTTCACCGTGACCCGCCCGACTGTGCCTGGCGGACCCGACCACGCAATGTGATGCGCATCGAGCGCGGCTTCTGTTTCACGCCGACACGGCTCTCCGAAATCACCAGAGTGATTGTTGGCGGTGGAAGCCAAGTCGATCCCCGCCAGCTCGAGGTATTTCGCGTAAGCCGTGGGCGTACGAAACGCGTAGCAATTATTCGGTTTGCGACACTTTTTCGAAACACCCGAATCGCACAACGGCCCTTCTAAATTAGCGAACGTGAGGTCGGCGTCGGAGAGCAACGCAGACACACCGTCAAGCAGCCGCGCTCCGTCATCAGGAGGCAGCTTCCCCTCTGGCACTGACGTCCCCAACATGACGTCACCGACAGCGCGAATTCGCAAAAATGGTTCGCCTGGGCTTGCAACGAGAATCAACGCCAAAGTCGAATTGAGAAGCATCAATCGGACGAACCCACCACGGTGCTGACCCAAAGCAAACAAAAAGGGCTTCGTCGCTCAAAGTAACGAAGCCCTCTTTCTTCACCCAAGGACCAACTACTGCGGCGTAAAGGTCAGCTTGGTTTGCTCGGCGATGTTGTCACGGGTGAGATGGGAATACGGAATGCCTGACGTACCATCTAAATTTTCAAGCCCGATCGAGGCGTTTCCTCCAGATGTCCTCTCCGTCAGCGCCCCCGCCAAGCTGCAATAGTGAAATTGCACAATATTACTGGTCTCGAAGATCTGCACTTGGAATCTCAATCGTGTTGATGGGCTTTCAACCTGAGAATCAAACCACTCCACCGTAAGGTGTCGATTTGGAGAAATCCCCAGCACCTTGCTTCGAATCTCGGTGCTGGACACAAAACCCAAATCATCCCAGAATGGTCCCAACAAACCATTTGGGTCACCTGGGTTTGGAAACGATTCGTTGTCAAATGCACCAGAAGGAACTCCAGCTCCTGATGCGAACACTTGCATCAAGCCATTCGTATTCACCGAGTAGTGCGTGACTGGGGTGTTAAAGAATTTGAAGTCAAATGGGAGCGTATTCAACGCTGACGCTGCGTCATCAGCGATTACGGGAGTGCTCGTT
>JAYUVR010000394.1:0-36614 GCA_043753955.1 Archangium sp.
TGACCTCGTCGGGTCGAATTCCCGTTTCATTGAGAAGGCGGGCCACTTCACCGATGAACCAGTTCGAGACTTTTTTGGCATCACCTACGGGAGCCAAACAACGCTCATACAATTCTGCGAATGGTCGCTGGGCCGTCAGCACGCTCGCGTCGTACTCAGACAGCTTAAGCTGCTCGACGTAGCGACGACGCTTGGCCTGAGGAAGCTCGGGGAGCTCTTGACGAACGCGCTCAATGTCTTGCGCACTCACTTCCAACGGCGGCAAATCGGGCTCAGGGAAATAGCGATAGTCTTGCGCATCTTCTTTGCTGCGCATCGAGCGCGTTTCACCGCGATTGACGTCGAAGAGCCTGGTTTCTTGAACGATGGTGCCTCCTCCATCAATGACTTCAACGTGACGGGCAATTTCGGCGTCAATGGCGAGCTTGATGTTTCGAAATGAATTGAGATTCTTTAATTCGCACCGAGTGCCGAGCGCAGTGGCCCCTTTTCGCATGATGGACACATTGGCATCGCAGCGAAAACTGCCTTCCTCTAAATTGCCATCGTTGACACCCACATAAACCAATACATCACGCAGTATTTTGAGATATTCCACCGCTTCATCTGCGCTGCGCAAATCGGGCTCTGAAACAATTTCAAGCAGTGGAGTGCCCACGCGATTCAAATCAACCACCGTGAGGCCATCGGCTTTGTCATGCACCGACTTGCCTGCATCTTCTTCAATGTGAATGCGGCGAATCTGCACTCGTTTTGCCGCCACATCGAGCGTGAGGCCGCCCCATTCACAGATGGGAAACTCGTACTGGGTAATTTGATAGCCTTTGGGGCTATCGGGGTAAAAATAGTGCTTTCGTGACCACTCACTGCGCTCATTGACTCGGCACTCGAGCGCCAAACCCGTTCGAATCGCCAAATCGACGACTCGGCCATTGAGCACCGGTAAAGCGCCTGGAAAGCCCAAACACACCACCGTGGTGTGCGTATTGGGCGAAGCACCGAAGGCAACCCCAGCCGTTGAAAACAATTTGCTGCGCGTCAGCAGTTGGGCATGAACTTCAAGCCCAATCACCGGTTGAAAGTCATTGAGTGGCACGGAAAAGTCCTCACACCAAAGAGTTCCACGAAGAGAGCTCACGTTCGCGCTCAATCGCGCGCGCCACTGTCAGAATGGTCGCTTCATCAAAAGGGCGGCCAATAATCTGCGCTCCAATGGGAAGGCCGGCAGACGATTTGGCGGTGGGTACACTCAGCGCTGGCAGACCCGCCAAGTTGCAAGGGAGCGTGAGCACGTCCATCAAATACATGGCCAAAGGGTCTTCCAACTTCTCACCCAAGGGCCATGCGCACGTGGGCGACGCCGCACTGAGCACGACATCGACTTGTTCAAAAGCATTCTCAAAATCGCGGCGAATGAGCGTGCGTACCCGTTGAGCCTTCACGTAATACGCGTCGTGATACCCCGCTGACAGCGCGAAGGTGCCGAGCATGATTCGCCGTTTAACCTCAGGCCCAAACCCTTCAGCGCGAGAGCGCTCGTAGAGCTCGATGAGTTGTTTGACGTCTTTGGCTCGGTGACCAAAGCGAACTCCATCGTAGCGAGCGAGATTCGAAGACGCTTCGGCTGGGGCGATAACGTAATAGGCAGCCAACGCATGCCGGGTGTGGGGCAGAGAAATGTCTTTGAGTTGGGCACCTGCAGCTTCCAACGTCTTGGCGGTTTCGCGAATGGCCGCGGCAACCTCAGGGTCCATGCCTTCAATTTGATATTCCCGAGGCAAACCCACGCGCAGCCCATGCACGCCTGCTTCGAGCGTTGCGCAATACTCAGGCACGGGAAGAGCCGCCGAAGTGGCGTCTTCAACATCGCGGCCTGCGATGCATTGGAGCAGCAAGGCGCAATCTCGTACCGTGCGAGCCATCGGGCCCACTTGGTCAAGCGAGCTGGCATACGCCACCACGCCGCTGCGAGAAACACGGCCCCATGTTGGCTTCAAACCCACCACGTTGCACAGCGAAGCGGGTTGCCGAATGGAACCACCCGTATCGCTCCCCAGCGCACCAAAACACTGCCGAGCCGCGACGGCAGCTGCTGAACCACCGCTGCTTCCTCCAGGGGTACGTTCCAGCGCGTAGGGATTTCGTGTCTGCTTAAAAGCGCTCAACTCGGTCGAACTGCCCATGGCGAATTCGTCGAGATTGGTCTTCCCCAAAATCACCGCTCCAGCCTCTTTGAGCCTCACCGTGACCGTGGCATCGCGAGGAGGAATGAAGCCGCGAAGAATTTTGCTGCCCGCGGTGGTCTCAAGCCCCGCGGTGAGAATGATGTCTTTGAGTGCGATGGGCACGCCATCAAGGGGGCTGCGCTTGGTCTTTCGGTCGTCGGAGGCCTTCGCTGCTTGTCTCGCTCCAACACAATCGAGATTCAGAAAAGCCCCAATTTTGTCATCGGTGCAAGCGATGTGTTCCAAACAGGCCTCGGTCGCCTCGAGCGACGTACACGCGCCCGCAGCGAGTTTCTCGGCCAAGGCACTCAGCGACTGGCCAATCATTCGATGACCTTGGGAATTGCAAAACTGGTGTCAACGATGTGTGGAGCATTGCCCAAAACGACTTCAACAGGCAGCTCATCGCGCACTTCGTCTTCTCGAGCGTGCGAGGGGTTGTGAATGGCGAACGTGGTGGGTGGCACACCTTGAGTATCAACTTCTGCAAGCGCGTCGACGGCATTGAGCACCACCGAAAGTTGAGCCAACAATCGTGATTCTTCTTCTGCGCTCAAAGCCAAACGCGCCAACTTGGCCACGTGCCGTATGTGTTGGAGTTCAAGCTTCATCTATTTATTAAGACGTTCGAGCGTATTGCGAGCAACCGCAGCTTCAGGCCCCTGGGGCAGTACTTCAAGGTACCGCTCGTAATATTCAATCGCCTTGTCATTCTTACCAGAGAGTCGATAGGCCTCAGCTGCGCCCATGATGGCCGGGCCGTAGCGGGAATTGAGCGTGAGGGCGCGTTCAAAAATAGCTGCCGCGACTGAGGGCCTGCCTAAATCAATCAATGCCAAACCACGGCCGGTGACAGGCTCGACGCGATCAGGTTGAAACTCTTCGGCCGCGGCGTAGTGCGTGAGGGCTTGTTTTGGGCGATCTCTTTCGCGCAGTCGGTCTCCTTGTGCGAGATGCCAATCGAAATCTTTTGGAGCTTCCTCTTCAGCCGGCGCCTCTGCGATGGGAAAACTGGCATCTGGCTCTTCAGCTTGCCCCGCATCAACCGTTTCAATCACAGGCGGTGGAAGTGCTACATGCTGCGCCGCACGAGCAGCGGCGTCGGTGCGAGCTTGCTCAGCTTCACGTTCAAGAGCGGCGCGCTTTTGCTCGGGCTCATACACCCCAAAGTACCCACCCAAAGCGACGACAGCCGCGACGACGAGCACCGCCAGCAACCCGAGCCCGCTGCTGCTTCTGCGTTCTACCGCCGTACGCATGGCCTCGTCACTCATCTCGAGGAACAGCGGCGGCACTGAAGAGGGTACAGGCTCTTTGAGCGTTTCAGACTCAGGCTCGGCCGGCGGAGGGCTGAACTTCGGCTTCCGCGTACCCTGAGTCTGCGACAATTCACCGTCTGAGAAGTGGCCGCCGAGCAACGTGTCGGTCACATTGGGCGGGCGAATCACCTTATCGGGGGCGAGCGCCGCGAACCGACCACCCATCAGGGTATCGGTGACGTCTCGCCCGGGCGCAGTGCTGACGGCCGCAGACTCAGCCGGCGCTCTGGCTTTCGCTGCTTCGTCGACGATTTGGAAAAAGCTGGCCAATTCAGGAATGCTCCCGAGGCTTTTCCAATTCTCGCCGGTCAGAGAAATTTCGTCTTCTCGTTGAACCTTGCCCTCGATGATGAGGCGCTGGAGCATCGTCAAATCACGGCACTTGACGATATTTCCCGAAGGTTTTCGCAGTTTCCATTCTCGCGTCGGAGAAGCGGGCGGCAAGTGCGCCTCTAACGGCGCCTCTTTTTTCAGACGGAAAACATACGCACACGACGTGCACTTGACGGTAACCCCGCCTTCGGGCACCCGCGCGTCATCGAACTCGTACTCTGATTTGCATTTGGGACAAGCGACGTCCATTTGTGGCGGCACCGTAGACCAGCTTGAGGCGCTCGTCGTGAAAGTTCCCGCCAAAAGTCATTTGCTTTAGAAACCGGCTTCAAAAAAATTGCGACCAGGTCAGCCCTGCCTACAGTGGCCGGTGGATCAGCTTTCTACAGGGGTGTCTCTCTCATGTCTGTCAAGCGCAAGGGCGAAAAGTCTCTCCTCTCTCGGCAGGAAATCGCGACGAGAAGGAAGGTGCTCGCGCAGAAGAAGATGCGGCACTCAGGTTCTGGGCGCAGAGCCATTCTTGGAGTCATCATTCTCGCGGCCTCGGTACTGGCACTTCTTTCCGTGGCCAGTTTCGACGCGAAAGACAGGTTAGGCCCAGGTTTTCACAATGCCATTGGCCCTGTAGGCCATGCCATCGCCGAGGCGTTGCGAGGGTTGCTTGGCATTTGTTCATTTGTTTTGCCTTTGGTCGGGTTCTACACCGCTGGCATCTTGTTCGTGGGCGACCGAGATCGCCGCAGATGGCCTCAAGCGATTGCACTGAGTCTGCTTTTGGTCGCAGGGGCCGTGCTCTGCCAAATGATGTTTAAAGAAGACGCTTCATGGGCCCATGCCCCAGGAGGTCTCATCGGCCGCCAATTGGGTGGCCTGTTGACCGCTCTCTTTTCCACCGTGGGTACCGTGGTGTTGGTGAGCGCAGTTGCTGCGGTGGCCTTCATTGTGGGTACCCAATTCGCCTTCCTGCGCCTGTGCCATTGGGTGTGGGGCAAGGCACTGATTGCACTCGAAGCTTCAAAGCGTTGGGTCTTCGCTTTTATTGAGCAGCAAAAAGAACGACATCTTGAGCGCAAAATCGCGGCAGCAAAGGCGCAAGAAGATGAAGCCGCATTCTTGGCTCAGCTCGAGAGCGAAGAGGCCGAACTGGCGGAACTCGAAGCCACTGCTGAAGAGGCTGAAGCTGCGGCTGAAGAGGCGTTGCGGGCTCAGCAAGAGAAAGAGAATTCGAAACTGGCAGATTTGGCTGAGAAAGAACGGCTCAAACTCGATCGCGAGAAGACGTTGCTTGAACTTGAGGCCGCTCGTTTGGCGCGAGAAGCGATGAAGACGGCTCGGGTCAATCACAAAGATCAGCGCAAAGAAGCCGCGGCGGCCCTGGCTCCGGCCGTGCTGAATGAGGCGCAGAAAACTGAGATTCCTCGAACGGCGAAAAATGGAGACCCCGCGTGGGCTACGAGCATCAACTTTTCTTCGCCCGCAACCGCTAACACTTCACAACCTCCGCTCCCCTCAGAGTACCTGCAGTCGTTGCCTCCGACGCGACGCGTGCCCAACATCGTCGAAGCACCGACGGCCCAGCCCCCTCCCCCGCCGACCGAAGCTTTGGCGGCACCCAGCGGCTTTCCCGTTCCCGTGACTGCCTTGGCTCGCATGCCTGTCATTGTGGAACCCAAAGCCCCTCCGAAGCCCACGAAGAAAGAACCGAAGGAAGAATTCCTATTCAGCCACGGGCGTTCGAACTTCGACGTGCCTCCCTTAGACTTGCTTGAAGTGCACCGCAAAGAGCGGGCTGCCATTGACAAGAATGCCTATCTCGAAACCGCTGAACGTCTGACCACAAAACTCAGAGACTTCGGCATTGACGGCGAAGTGGTGGAAATTCGGCCGGGCCCGGTCGTCACCATGTATGAGTTTAGACCTGCGCCTGGGGTCAAAATCAGTCGCATTGCTTCGCTTGCAGATGACTTGGCGATGGCGATGGAAGCAATGCGGGTGCGCATTGTGGCGCCCATTCCTGGCAAGGGTGTGGTTGGAGTTGAAGTGCCTAACAAAGACCGGGAAATGGTCTTCTTGAAAGAAATTGCAGAACAAGATGCTTTTCAGAAATCACAGACACGATTGACGATGTGTTTGGGTAAAGACATCGAAGGCATGCCTTATATTCTTGATTTGGCAAAGGCGCCTCACTTGCTGATGGCCGGCACGACGGGCTCAGGCAAGTCGGTGAGCGTCAATGCGATGATCATGTCTATTCTGCTCAAGAGTACCCCTGAAGAAGTTCGCTTCATCATGGTCGACCCCAAGATGCTCGAGCTCTCGGTGTACGAGGGCATTCCGCACTTGTTGTTGCCCGTGGTGACCGACCCTCGAAAGGCAGCCATCGCGCTGCAGTGGGCCGTCGATGAGATGACCCGTCGCTACAAGCTGCTGTCAGAAGCCGGGGTACGCAACATCAGCGGCTACAACACCTTTGTTGAACAAGAATTGGCGAAGAAGCGGGCTTCGAAACAGGTCGTCGACGCCGTCGCTGAAACACCGAATTCGGTTGAGGCCCCGAAAAAGAAACGTCGGATGCTCATTGTCGACGTGGCCGATGGTGCTCCCAGCTCGGTGGAACTCGGAGTGGCAGTTCCAAGCGAAGAAGTCGAAGACCCCAGGCAACTTCTCGCTGAAGTACAAGCCGTCGCCCAAGAGGGTGAAATTCGCGTCGATGAACAAGCGCTTGCCGAGTCAGAACTCGAAGCCTCAGCGCTGGCCCGTGCAGCGGCAGAAAACGCACCTCAAGACGCTGAAGGCGAGCTCAAAAAATTGCCATTCATCGTCGTCATCATCGACGAATTGGCAGACTTGATGATGGTGGCGTCGAAGGAAGTCGAGACCTCAATCGCTCGATTGGCGCAGATGGCCCGCGCCGCAGGTATTCACCTGATGGTTGCTACGCAGCGGCCTTCGACAGACGTCGTCACCGGCATCATCAAGGCCAACTTCCCCACTCGCATCAGCTTCATGCTGCGCAGCAAACCCGACTCGATGACTATTTTGGGTACCGTGGGCGCCGAGGCACTGTTGGGTATGGGCGACATGTTGATTATGCCCCCCACCAGCGCGCACATGCAGCGTGTTCACGGTTGTTTCGTGTCTGAAGCTGAAATCAAAAAGGTGGTCGACCACCTCAAGGCACAAGGGCAACCGGTCTACGACGAGAGCATCTTGAAGGCGCGTGAACCTGAAGAAGGTGAAGGCGCTCCAGAAGATGATTTGTCTGACGAGTTGTATGACCAAGCCATCGCCATCGTTTCGGAAATGCGGCAGGTCAGCATCTCGATGCTCCAGCGAAAAATGCGCATTGGGTACAACCGCTCGGCCCGCATGATTGAACGCATGGAACGAGAAGGCATCGTCGGCGCTGCAGATGGGGCTAAACCTCGCGACGTGCTGGTTCGACCGATTGGCCAAATGCCAGGCACAGCGACGATGTAGTTCAAGCTGGGGAACATCGTAGTAAGGGGTCGGGCATGGCTCGACTTACTTACACAGACCTCTGCACCTCTTCGAAAGCTCAACTCGAGCAGTACCTTAAAGACGCGAAAGCGCCGGCTCTCGAGTCGCTGAGTGGGTATGAATTCAGAGGGTACAATGTCCTGGCTGCGCATGAAAAAGCGGTGATGTCTTTGTTGGGCGGGCTGCGCTTTATCAAATGTTTCTTTCCTGCAAAAGGCACAGCGGCATCGGGAACTCAGCTTCAGGGCTACAATCTCAAAATAAAAAACGGCGGTCTCAACGAGCCGTGGACGGCAATACCCAATGAAGAAAAGCCAAACCGACTTGGGTATTACAAGGCGTACCCGACTCGAAATCGGCCCGGTGAAAACCCCTACCCCAACGCGATGTTTCTCGACTACGCGCAGCCAGAAAATGGGCTCTTCACCGGGAAAACCATCGATGACTATGTCGTCCAGCCGGACATCGAGAATCCCGATTTGCTCATCGGTAAGGCGTACACCCGTTTGGGGTTTATGACGCCCACTACCTATTTCATTTTGGAACGGTTGCAGAAGCACAACCGATGAACGAATGCACATACATCGGCCATGCGTGTGCCGATGAAGTGCACTTCTCAAGTTGAGCTCGTACCGCCCGTTCTGGGTTTGCCCGTCGAAATACAAACAAGTCATGGTGCAGCTTCGCAGGCGGTTTGGTTTGAGCCTGCTGAAAGCAACCGCGACTTTTTTTCGCTGGGGGAACCATTCATGAACAAGAATTCATTCTCATTGTTGGTGGTGTTTGCAGTCGCGTGTGGCGTCGAGCAGAGCGGTGAAAATGCCGAGACGACGACTGCGGCACTCACCGGCAAGATTGATGTTTACCGAGATGGCCTCGTAGCTCCGTGGGGCGATTGGAGCTGGGCCACGCGAAACATAGCCATCACGTCGCCAGTCGCTGCAGGCACGCGTTCCATTTCTGTCACCTTTGGCGCTTGGAAGGGCCTCTATTTTAGTTCAAGCCCTGGCGTTAGCTTGTCTGGGCTTGAAGACGTGGTGGTCTCGGTTCACGGCGGTTCTGGTTACAACAGCGCGCGAATCGATGTCGTCGCGGTCGCCGGAACGACTTGGCTGCCGGGTGTCGACCTCGGAACGACTTGCACCGGAGGGAAAATTGTCGCGGGCGCTTGGAATACGTGCCGCATTCGTGTTTCCAAATTGGGGGCCAGCGGCAAAGTCGTCAATGGCCTCGTGTTTATGGAGGGAGCCGGAAAAACTTTCTCTACGCCGATGTATTTTGACGAGCTTTCGATTGTCGGCAGCTCGCCGGCCGACGCAGGCTCTCCATTGCCAGTTGATGCGGGTACACCGACGCCCGTTGATGCAGGCGTTCCTCTCGACGGCGGTTCAGGTGGCGTCATCGAACCTGGAAACCCCGGCACCACAGACACGCGTTTCACCATTCGAGCTGACAGTTCAATCAAGCCAATTTCTCCGTTTATTTATGGAGTGAACGGTACCGATGGCATTGCCACCAGCCGCCCCGGTTTGGTGCGGGCCGGCGGAAACCGGTGGACGGCGTACAACTGGGAAAACAACGCATCGAATGCGGGCTCAGACTATTGCTTTCAGAACGATGGCTATTTGTCTGCGAGCAGCATAGCCGGTGAAGGCGTTCGCACACGCATGAATGCCGCGGCCAATGTTGGTGCGGCGGCTTTGCTCACGGTGCCTCTGGTCGACTACGTCGCGGCTGACAAAAATGGAGGCTGCGATGTTCGGAATTCTGGGCCCGATTACCTCGACACCCGCTTCGTTAAGAATCGCGCTTTCAAAGGCTCGACGCTGTTCAATACGCCCAATGCGGCAGATGCGTTTGTGTACCAAGATGAGTTCGTCAACTGGGTAAAAAATACGTTCCCTCAACAAACTGTATTGTACTCGTTAGACAACGAGCCAGACCTTTGGGCGGACACTCATGCCGAAGTGCACCCAGCAGCGGTGGGCTACGATGAATTGTGTGACCGAAACATTGAGTACGCTCGCGCGATAAAGAGCGTTTCTCCGACAGCTCAAGTGTTGGGGTTTGTCAGTTATGGTTGGTATGGCTATGTCGCGCTTCAAGACGCACCTGACCGCGCCGGGAAAGGTGAGTTTATCGACTATTATCTCAGTCGAATGAAGACAGCCGAAAACCAATACGGCCGGCGGCTCGTCGACGCGCTTGACTTGCATTGGTACCCCGAAGCCAAAGGCGCCACTTCAGGCGCGCGCATTACCGGCACTAGCACGTCTGCTGATGTCGTTGAGGCGCGCATTCAAGCACCGCGCTCGTTGTGGGACCCAAACTATACAGAGGTCAGTTGGATCGCGAGTGGCACCGGCCCTATTCGTCTCATTCCGCGAATTCAGAGCAAGATTACCGCGAACTACCCAGGCACCACCCTCGCGGTGACTGAATGGAATTACGGCGGAGGCCAACATGTCAGTGGAGCCATTGCGACGGCAGATGTCTTGGGCATCTTTGGTCGCGAAGGCGTGTCTGCGGCGAACCTGTGGACGCTCAATGCAGACGAGAGTTACACCATGGGCGCTCTGCAAGCCTTTCGAAACTTTGATGGAGTCGGTGGTCGATTTGGCAATCGCTCAATTCTAGCCACCGCCAACGACGTCGCCGGAGCCTCAGTGTATGCAAGCGTCGACACGGCTGCACCGTCAAAAGTGATTGTTATTGCCATCAATAAACGCTCGATCGCTCGCAGCGCGGGCATCACCGTGGCACACAGCACGCGGTTTCAAAGCGCTCAGGTCTACACCATCACTGCTGGGTCGCCGCGACCTGTTGCCGCGGGAACAATCGGCACTGCGGCGACAAATGCATTCCGGTACACCATGCCGGCGTATTCAGTTTCAGTGTTGGTGTTGCAGTAACGACGAATGAGAGGTCACGGCAGACCTGCTTTGTGCAGGAACTGCCGTGCGCTCTCCAGCTCGGGCGCAAGCTGACTCATCTGATAGGTGCTCTGAAGCACCAAGAGGGGCATGCGCTCTCTTCCACGTTCAACCACTAACACCCGCTCGGACACACCATTTTTTGCCGGAGAGCTGACGACCTCTAACGATGTCAATTCGCGAAGCGGTAATTCCCAGTCTTGTTTTTCTTTACCAATTCCAGAATGAAACACGCGAAGACTTTGCTTGGCGAGGTCAAATACAACGCCTCGCCGGGGCCCTTTGAAAAAGATGACAAAGACGATGCCCAAGCCGAGCAGCTGAATTCCCACGAAAAGCCACTGAGCCCAACTGGGTAGGCCGGGGTAGCTGCCTCCCATCAGAATCAAAATCAGCGGAATCAACCCCGTGTTTCGCCATCGCCCAACGATGGAAATCGAGCCATCGGCTGAATGCGTTCGAGTACTCGCTTCATATTTCATGCAGGTGAACCTTTCGTGAGCTTCCTGAAACACGAACATTGAAGTGGTGTCGTCAAATTGGGCCGCGATTGTGATGGATTGATTTACAGACGTCCATCGCCCAAGTATCACCTGAAGGGCGGCGACAATCCATTTCAGTACTTCGCTGTGGAAGATGTTCCCTAAGGCACGCACGCCTCCCAAAATGGGCATCGAGACAAACACCATCAAAACGATTGGCGTAGGGTTAGGCCATCGACCAACAATGGAAATCGAGCCATCTTCCGAGTACGTCAGGTTATTCGCTACGTACTTCATGGTGGTCGACCTTTCGAGAGCCTCACACAACGCTTCATGCACAGTTCAAGCAAGCCCCCTTCAAGAGCAAGCAAATTGCCGAAGTAGTCATCGCATAGCTGGGAGTCCGTCTCCCGACAATGCGTGAGCACTCAAGATAATTACCGTGCTCAAGGTTAAGGAACCATCCACCAGAGCCGGTCTCCACCAGGGGAAGGAGCGCGACCAGCCGTTGATCTCCAACAACGTCCTCTGTGATGACATTCGGTCGATGTCATCATTGAGTATATTGTTAGAGACTAACGCACCCTACCGGCTGCTTGAAATGCGCATTCTTCCCGATTCGTGAGACCTGAGGAACCCTCGCCGCCCATGAGCCAGTTGACCAGCGACTTGAACGATGTGCTGAAACAACAAGGCTGACCCTCATACCCAGCCACTTCCCCAAGCCCACGGGAATCGTGTCTAATTGAGAGTTTAGTTATTGCATTCAAAAGACGACAGCACAAAAAGCTGTCAATCTCGGCAGCTCTCAATAAGGCTATCCAGCGAAGCGCTTCGTACGGCCAAGCGAGTCGCTAAGGGCTTGGGGGCTGACGGTGGCTGCACTTATTCGCGAACTTTTGCCAGCTCTCAAACGACAACAGGAAGAGCTGAACGGCCGTGCCAATCAACTTTATCCCATCGCTGTGGAAGATGTTCCCCCAAGGCATGACTGCCTCCGCTCAGAATGGGCACTGAGAAACTCGCCATCAGGGAAATCAGCACAGGGTTTGGCCATCGGCCCACAATAGGAATCGATCCATCTGCTGAATATGTCGGAGCCTTCGCGAAGTACTTCATGTTGGTGAGCCTGTCGCCAAAGTGGGCTGTCGAGATCCGCATCGATTGAGGCACCCTTTCCAAACCCTACAGCAATACGCGGAGAACGTACTCAGCTTCTCGCAGCCCAGCGGGTCCTCTCAATGCACACGTTGCGATCCTACGAATCCTCGGGTCTGAGTGGGCACCACGTCGCGCCCAGAATTGAGCTCGGTATGGCGGGCCAATCATTCGCACACCGAAAAGAATCATTCCCGCAGTGACAAGAATGAGATGAATACCAATACCAAAGGGAACAAGTCCCGAGGCCGAGACGGCAACGCTTCCCGCAGTTGTGCCTGCCAATTTCACTACCAGCCAGCTGAATAGATTGATGAAGGGAGTGAGCAATACAGCTGCTGCGCAAAGGCTTAACCCAAGCAGACTGACGAGGGTTCTCAGTCGCCAAGCGCAGAGGACAAACAACAAAAAACACATCGGCAAAGACAGCCCGAGAATGTGAATGCTCACTCGGAGTACCCGCGCCGCAACGCGAACTTGAGAGAGACCGGAAGCTGCGACGATGCTACTGAGTGAGATCTGCGGCACAATCGAACCTGACAGCCAGGAAGCGAAACGAGCTGCTACCGCGTGAGCCCCAGCGACTGCCGCCTGGTCGCACGAACCAATTGTGACTTCTGAAGCCAGCACATTGCCGTGTCTAACGACATTCGTGCACAGTCTGCCTGCGACGACTTCGGTTACCTCCTGAGTAGATTCAGTCAGCGCGCGCTCAATACCAAAATCAAGATGCGGCGAAGTACTTCCCCGGGCCGACAAGTAACCGATGACGGAATCGAGGTTCTCCCCGAAGCGCACTGCGATTTCTCGGTCAACCCGAAGCTTCACCTTCCCGAGCGCCTCACGCACGGCCAAAGCCGCTTGGGGTGAGGTCACGGGAAGCTGCTCAACGGCGGTGCTTTCCAGCCTATCGACAGCCAGGTGCACGTGATGACTGAGCACCTCAGGCATGCCCGATTCATGTACCCAACTCACCCAGAAATCACGGTTGTCGATGACCTCACGTATGGCGCGGGCGGTCATCCATGTGAGAAATAAAACGGTCAGCATCGTTGCGAGCACTGCAGCTCCAAGCCATCGAACCGTATGGAACACGCGCCAACCCATGATGAACCATACGCTGATGCCCTTCCTCGGTTCTCAGAATGTGTGATGCGACGTCATTTCTCGATGCTGCTGCCCGCTGGTCAGTCAGTTTGCCATTCATTCCGCACGCCGAGAGTGGAGTCGAATTTTGATTTCAGTTACTGTAGTCAGATGCCGACAGCACAAAAAGATGTCGAATCTCACCAGCTCACGGTGCGACTACCCGGCCAAACGCTTCGCGCTGCGAAGCGAGTCGCGAAGGCTCGTGGGCTGACGTTGAATGCACTTATTCGCGAACTTTTGACGAATCTCGAACGACAACAGGAAGAGCGCGAATTGGCATCGGCTTATGAGGTGTTGGGGGCAGATCGAGACTCGAGTGTAGAGTATGCGATTCGGGCCCAAGCCAAGGTGGCACGCCGTGGCTGAGCGGCAGATACGGCGGGGTGAGCTGTACTGGCTCGATTGGTCGCCTTCCCGAGGTTCAGAGAGTGCTGGGGTTCGCCCGGCGCTCATCATTCAGCGAGACACAGGTAATTTGGCAGTGACGTACCCGAACACCGTAGTGGTTACCGTCAGCAGCCAGGGCCATGACATTCCGTTGCATGTTCGGCTGAGACCTACGCGAGAGAACGGCCTGAAAAATGTCTCTTGGGTGAAGTGCGAGCAGGTATTTACTGTCTCGAAGGAGCGCCTGCGTCAGCGTCTTGGCCGAATCTCGCCTGCGGAGCTGGGTGAGATAGAGCGGGCCATTGCACTCAACCTTGATTTGCCTCTTGCCACTCGACATTGAGAACAGTCATCGTCAGTCACCAACGTATTGCCATTGAGCACGACTCAATAAGCCAGCGGACAGGGCCCGATGACTGAGCACATCTCGTAAAGGCAATCAACCCATGCAGTCGGCATTTCCGATTCGAGCGTGGCTCGCATTTATTACAGTCATCGCCACTTGGGGTTCTTCCTATCTCTTCATCCGCCTCGCGGTAGCGAGCTTCACGCCCTTCGGTCTGGTGCTAACGCGATTCAGCGTCGCAGCGGCCGTGTGTGCAGCAATTGCAATGATGCGAGGCGAAACCTTCCCTCGGGGTAAAACAGCGCTTCGGTTCGCGATAGCTGGAATGATGATGATGACGGGCAGCAACGCCCTGACAGCTTTCGCTCAGCAGACCGTTTCTTCGGGCATCACCGGAGTCATGCATTCATTGAGCTCGGTTTGGCTTGCTGCGCTTGGCAGCCTGGGTGCATTTGGCGCAGAGGGAGGCGCAGCACCGCGTCGCACCTGGTGGGGCGTCGTGGGAGGTGTCTGCGGCGTAGTCTTGTTACTGTGGCCAAGTACTGGCCAAGCGCAAACAGGCCTACAGGGCATTGCTGCTCTCCTCTTGGCAACCTTCCTTTTTGCTGGAGCCAGCGTCTTGCAACGACGAACACAATCGGCCCATATCGGCCTCTTTGCTCAACTGGCCACTCAGATGTCGGGGGGTGCGGCGCTCGCAGGAATCTTCTCTGTCTACTCTGGAGTGCTGCACGCGCCCCTCACTCCAACCTCCGGTGCGGCCATCGTCGTGCTGTCGCTGTTCGCCTCAGTGGTGGGCTTCGCCGCATTCACAGTGGTGTTGCGAGACTGGCCACCTGCCCGAGCCGGAAGCTTCGCAGTGGTCAACCCGCTGGTAGCGGTGCTCTTGGGTGTGGTGATTCTCGATGAGCCATTCACGTTCCGTATGATTCTCGGGGGCTCGGTGACACTCTTTGCGGTTGCCTGGGTGCAACGGGCCTCTGCGCGCGGCTAGAAACCGACGCGCTCGGCGTCGTCATGCAGTCAACCGCGATCGCCGCGACCACGTAAGGCTACAGCCTGCTTCAGTGGAAGAGCTTCGATGCGCGGTGCCAGTGAGGAACACCGTGTACCTGGGTAGACGACGTAGAGTGCGTCGAGCTTGAGATGCTCGAGGCCTGTTGCATGGAAAGAGAGAACAGGGCACCGCTGTATTTAAATTCGAAACCAACACGACTTCCGGCGACAAATGTAAGTAAGTCCAATTCTGGGCCTGAATGCAGCCCCAGGCACCGTGTTCAACCTCATCAATGATGACGCCAGCATCACCATGAGCGGCATCGCGCGCCAGGAATATTGTGTATTGCAGATGTAAAAATCGCGTGCTGGTCAATTACAGACATTTGCTGAATGAACATGAATTGGCCGCAAAGCTCAATCGTCATGTGATACGGCTGCGGAAATTGTCTCATACGTGCCCGCTTCCCGACGGGGACGTGATGCCACGCCCCTGCATCGCTTCTCTTCATTTGGGCTCTTTTGAACGAACAAGGTTAAGGCGTTTCGGCCAGCGACGAGAAGTGTGCAAGAGTCGCAGGACTTCGACGACGTCAGCCGTGACGCGATACGCGACAATATACGGCACTTCGATCAACACGAGCTCGCGCGTGCTCAAAACCCGCCCCGGTCGGCCGATGGAGGGACTCTTTTCGAGTCGCGTCACTGCACGCAAGATGCGCAAAGCCACTTTGACGGCAGCGCGAGGGGCATCAAATTCGACATAGGTTCGAATCGCTCGAAGGTCATCGATGGCCAAGCGTGTCCATACAATTTTCATCGCGCGCGCTTCGGTTGTCTCGGCTTCCGCCAACTCTTGATCAAGCGCTCAACGTCGTCTTGTGGCACAACTTCGCCGCGGTCAGCGGCTTGTACTCCCGCTTCGATTGCTTCAATTTGCCAAAGGTTGTCGTCGAGGTAACGAGTAATTGCCTCGGCCGCTAAACGAGACCGCGTGCGGTCGGTTGCTTTCGAAAGTTTCGCCAACCGGCGAGTGTCCACCGCGTCGAGACGCAGAGTGATAATCTCAGTCGCAGCCATGCCCAATTGTATGACAACGTATACCTTGTCGCAAGTGTGACTACCATTGTTGGTCAGCAGCTCCGTAAGCCCTCGCCGAAATTGCCCCTTGGCTGTTTTGCGCTTGATGACCCATTGCCCCCGGTCAACTTCCCTCAAAACACCTGGTCAACTTCCCGCCAATCGGGTGGTCAACTTCAGACCCAATCGACCACGACGTCTGGAAGCTCCGCTGTGAATGCAACAACCTCCTCCTCTTCGCCCGTTCTCCAGCCCCGTCGGTTCTCCGTCAACGAGCAACGCGCTTCGCATGTCTTACTCGCCCACGAAGCACGCTCGAGCAACCCGATTCGGCCGAACAGTGCGGTCGAGACATCGTCGTCCCTTGACCTCCTTGTCCGCGGAGAAAAAAAACTGGAAGAAAATTCAGCGGGTTCCAGGTCATCAAAACAGTCCGTAAACGAATCTGTTAGGCCTGGCTCATTATGAGACCTCTGGAAGTAGGCCGAGACATCCTCCCCATCGGCGAATTCAAAGCACATGCTTCAGCGACGGTGAGGGGGCTCAAGCGCCGACGCCGTCCGTTGGTCATCACGCAGAATGGACGTCCCGCGGCCGTCCTCCTCGCCCCAGCAGACTTCGACCGACTCACTGCGCGAGACCGCTTTCTGGCCGCAGTTGAAGAAGGCCTCGCTGACGTGGAAGCCGGCCGATTGGTCTCGGATGATGAGCTTGAGAGCGACCTCAAGACCGAGCTTGAGCGCGTACGGCACCGATGAAGCTCGTTTGGTCGAATCGAGCCCGCAACGATCTCCTGTCCATCTTCCGCTACATCGCGGACGACGATCCAGAAGCGGCGGCAGCTTGGGTGAAAAAGCTACGAGCTCGTGCCGCGTCCGCCGCACGCGCCTCGCGCCGGTCGGTGGCTCCCTGAACGTTCTGACAGGCGAGAACTCAGGGAGGTCATCTTGAAGAGCTACCGAATCGTCTACGTCGTCAGGGAAGGCAAACTGATCGTACTCACGGTGTTCGAGGGCCATCGCCGCTTGCCGCAAGATTTGTAGTTCAGCGCCAAAATTCGCCGAGGCGGGCGAGAATCGAAGACATCACAAGCGTTAACGACTCTTCACTCGTCAGGCGGTGGCGCGTCGTCACCGCCTTCCTTCTTCTTGAATGCAATGCCGTTGTATTGCTTGGTTACCGCTTCTAAGCGTGAGCGGTAACCACCCGGGCTTCAGTCGGCTTTGTTCTTGGTCTCCGAAACTTTGTCGACAACCGCGTCGCCGGCCTCATTGACTCGGTTCTTCGCCTTTCTCGCGAGGCACTCGGCGTCGCTCTTGGCGCACACAGCCTCTTTTACCCGGTTGACCGCCTTCTTGGTCGCGCGGGTTGTGTCGTTCTTGATGACCTTCGCCTTTTCGGGGAGCGTCTCGTCTGCAAAGGCGTTGGTGATGACGAGACCGGAGGACAGGATGACGACGAGCTTGGTGATTGCGTTCATGTGGTGCTCCTTGGTGACAGCCCAATAGGTGGCCAGCGAGCCAATTATGATCGAGCCGGATCCCGTCGTGGTTGGACGGCACTCTTCGTTTGGCGTCGAAGACGATTGAAGCTCGTATCGAAAGCCTATCTCAGACAGCGAGGGCAAAGTCGATAGCCTCCTTCTTCGCGCCGGTGGCCAAGACCGCCAACGCGCTCAAGGCGGCAGGGTCGTCAAGATCGAAGTGACCAGCGGGAGCTTCGAGCGACATTTCTGACGTAGCGTGCTTCTGCTCTATTGAGATAAATGCCGTTCAATGGTGCGTGTTTTAAAACGCTTCGTCAGGCTGGCTTTTGGGACTGCTTAAAGAGGTCATGGGCGAAGACTTGAAGACACAGCACAAAAGACCTCTCTTTTTCATCATTGTGTCTCTTATTGCGCTGCTGACGACGAGTTCCTGCATTTGGAATGTGCGGGCGGGTACTCGTCAATTCAAACATGGCACTTGGGTTTATAAGTTTGGCGGCCAGCCACTCGTTGAGGTCGATGCGACTGGTGAAAAACTTTCGGCTTTTGCCAAACGCAATCGTTTAACTGAAATCTATCTTTCGACGGGTGCCGTTCCACTCACCGAGCCCCGCACTCCAACGCTCATCCGTACACTGAAGACGCACGGCCTTCGTGTCGAAGCGCTGCTGAGCAGCCCTGATGCTGAGCGAGCCGTGACTGAAGTGTTGGAATACAACCGCACCCACCCCCGCGAGGCGCGATTCGATGGAGTGCACTACGACTATGAGCCGTGGATTAATACCGGTCTCGATCGCCGCTGGGTTCCCGAGCTCCTTTCTGTCTATCGAAAGGCGCGTTCAAAATTGCAAGGCACGACGCTCAGTTTCGCCGCCGACATCAGTGCCGCCAAGCTGGCGAGCCTGCCTCAGGAAGATCAAACAGCGTTGCTCGAGGCGGCTTCAGTACTCGTCTTAATGGCCTACGAAGTTCCACAGCACCTCGTTCACCGCCGCTCTGATGGGTTGCTGCTCAAAGGCATCCGCTCGGGAACAATGATGATCGCGACCCGCGTGAAGGACTTCGGCCCTGACGCATGTGCAAATGGAGCAGTCCTCACGGACCTCGACACGCGCTACGCCAGCTCGCCTCAATACGCTGGGTGGGCAACGTTTTCATACAACGATCATCTCGACCCGGCGCTCTGCCCTAACGACTGCTGTGCGCTCCCGACCAAAGCGCCCTCTCCTCCGGTTCAATAATTTCCGCAAAGAAACAAGCTTAGCTGCCATTGATCGCCGCAACGAGAACGTGCAACAAAGAGAAATGTCTGTCGTCATTCCAAAACAAAAACCCGCGAACATTTCCAATATAGAAGCGCGCCGAATCATTCACAAAATACGGCGAAGTTCTCTTCAATTTTCGTGACCTCCGCGCTCAAGGCTACGTCATCGCCACCATGGACAGTCGTGGCCAAGGGTTCTCAGGCCGCGAACTCGATGACCCCCATAAGGGCTACGTAAAAGACTTCGACGACTACGTTCGCGACGAAAAGAATTTTACCGGCTTACTCACCAGTGGTTCCCCAAGGCTCCAAAGACGTTGATGGCGCATTCCTTAGGAGGTGCCATTTCAACGCGCTACCTGCAAACCCATACAGGTGACTACCAACGAGCTGCGTTACTTTCACCGATGCTCAACATCGACACCCGGCTCCCCGACCGCATCGAACATTCTGTCATTCGTCTGGCCGCGGCCGTGTTTCCCGAATCGTATGCGTTGAGTCAAGGTGACTACAAACTTGTCACGAAAAAGAAAAAGTTTACTCAAAGCCAAAGTCGAATCGATTTTAGCAATTCGATGACCACCACTTTCCCAGAAACAAAAATGGGCGGGTCAATCTGGGCATTTATCAATCAAGCGATGAATGCAGACGAGAAAATTTTTACGCCCGCAGAGCTCGCCAAACTCAAAGGTGTTGAGCTCCATCTTTTCACAGCGGGGAGCGACACCATCGTCGAACCTGAAGCCCAAAACACCTTTGCCGCTACGCTTCGAATTCCCCAAATTCATTACCCTCAAGCACAACACGAGCCGTTTTTTGAGTCTGACTCCATTCGCAATCAATTCATGTCTGACTTGCGCAAGGTCCTCATCGCAGTTCCCGCAAAGTAGCCTCAAGCCACAGATTCAGGCCTGACCTGCCACTTACTCCGGTGCGAATCGTTTTTCCTCGCACCAGGAGCTCACCATGACGCGTATATCGCTTTGCGCTGTGCTGTTGTCTTTCACTGCCTGTCAAAACTACAATTTTGAACAGGTCAGCCCGATGACTGCGGCACAGACCACCAGCAAACAAATCGTGGCCAGCCAGCTCAAACCCAACGTGATGTTACTGGTCGACAGGTCGGGGTCGATGCTTCAACCCATCAATCCGCAGAACCCTCTTTGCGATATCGGCTGTGGCAGCATCGTTCACCCTTGCGCCGTGTCATGCCCGACGCGCATGAGCGAGGTGAAGAGCACGCTGAGTTCTTTCTTTGAACAATCCGCTCTGGTGGCTCGGTTTGGTCTCACCGTTTTTCCCTCAAACTCGGAATGTGCTCCGGCCAAAAGCGCTGAGGTCGACTTGCCCCTGCCCACAGTCGACGACAACGGAACTGACCCCACCCTTGAAGCAACAGCCCAAACGATTGTGGCTCGACTGAACATGATTTCTCCAATGGGTGGTACGCCCACAGGTGCGTCCATCGAGTTCGCAGGAGCCAACAGCGGCCTCAATGATGATTCTGATTTTCGCGACGACTTCATGGTGCTGGTGACTGACGGCATCCCCAACTGCAACGACGCAAACGCCAATTCAATTTGCTCTTGTGGAACGCAATGCAACGCCGCAGCCGTGGCCGCATGCAGCTGCACCCTCGGCAACTGTTCTGGCCGATTCTGTTCACAAGGGTGTTTGGACCAAGATGAAACGGTTCTACAAATCAAAGCATTGCGGCAAAGAAACATACGCACCGTAGTGATTGGTTTCGGGGCAGAAATTGCCTCAGTGACGAGCTCAATCACACTGAACGCCATGGCCCAGGCAGGCGGGTTTGCCCGACAGTGCCCTCAAGGCACTGACGCAGAATGCGGTGCCAACAGCCAATGCACCCCTTCCACCAAACTGTGCACGCCCTCATTTTACCGAACCACTGACAGCACTGAGCTCGGAGCGGCATTCAAAAGCATCAGCGAATTGCTCGGCCCTGATGCTTGCGAATACACACTCAGTACGCGCCCCTCAGATGCCCGCTACCTCGCAGTCATCGTCAACGAGCAAAGCATTGCGGCAAGCGACACCACCTACGCGTTTGACGCTGATGCCAACAAGGTCACTTTTAAGGGCCCACTGTGTCAGCAACTCAAAGCGGCTACCGAACTCAACCCTGTCAGTGTGGAGTTCCGGACAGTTGAGCAGCTCTAGCGACACGAATGGGGTGCCGCAATTCCCTTCCCTCGGTGTAAGCCTTTGGGTTAGCGCTCATCTCTATGGCTGTTCGTCTCCCTCTGTTTGCCACTGCCACTCGCGGCACCGAGCCTTTTCTCGCGCAAGAGCTCGAAGCGCTCGGCTGTAAACGTATTCGCCAAGACCGCGGAGGCGTGCGTTTCATGGCCGCCCTCGATGAAATTTTAAGAGTGTGCCTGCATTCCCGCATCGCCATGCGAGTGCTCTACCCTTTAGGTGAATTTCAATCGGTGGGAGCCGAAGGGCTCTACGACGCCGCGCTTCAAGTCCCTTGGGAAGAATGGCTTTCCCCAAAAATTACATTCGCGGTCGAGGCGACGCTCAAAGATTCAGAACACACGCATACGGGCTTTGTGGCGCTCAAAATTAAAGACGCCATCGTCGATCGACTGCGAAAGAAATTCGGCTCTCGGCCTGATGTCGACAGCCATGACCCGACCGTTCGCGTCGTGGCTCACTTAGCGAAAACCACTCTTTCGCTTTCTCTCGACTTGTGCGGCGAGCCTCTTTTTAAGCGCGGCTACCGGCTCAAAACCACCATCGCTCCGGTGAAAGAAACTTTAGCCGCCGCGCTGTTGATGGCCGCGCAGTACACCGGAGACGAGCCCTTGGCAGACCCCATGTGTGGCTCTGGCACACTCATCATCGAAGGGGCCTGGCTGGCCATGCGTCGCGCACCTGGCCTCAAACGTCAATTCGCGTTAGAAAATTGGCCAGAATTTGCAGTGAAAGCCAAACCGTTGCTCGATGATTTGCGACGTGAAGCCGTCGCACAGCAACGCACGCTGCCTTTTCAATTTTTAGCGCGGGACTACGACGAAGACGCCCTCGCCGCGGTGCGGCGCAATGTGGTGGCTGCCGGTCTTTCCACTGCCGTCCACATTGAGGAGGCAGATGTATTGAAAAGCCCTCCGCCTGCGGGTCAGGTGGGACTCTTGCTCACCAACCCTCCTTACGGAGAGCGCCTCGGCGATGGAGGCCAAAAAGGAATGAAGTCTTTCTTCCATATGCTCGGGAAATCGCTCGGGAAATGGGAAGGTTGGAGACTCGGAATACTCGCCGGAAACCCAGCCTTTGAAAGCGCTTTTGGGCGTCGCCCAAACAAGCGCACTGACTTGTGGAATGGCCCGATTGAGTGCCAATTGCTGCAGTATCCGCAAGTGGCGCCAAAGGAGTAAGGTGCGCTGCTCGAGATGAGCACCGCGACCAATTCAGACGAGCCAGACGACACGGCAACGGCTGAGATGGTGACTGACACGTTCGATGCGTTGGCAGGAAAAACCATCGATGGGCGCTTTCGAATTGTAGACATCATCGGTAGAGGCGCGATGGGGAAGGTGTACCGAGCCGTACAGGTACCGCTCAATCGCACCGTGGCGATAAAGGTGCTCGACTCGCGCTACGGCGCAGGCCGCGACGAGAGTTTGAGGCAGCGTTTTTTGGTGGAAGCCGCGCTGACTTCGAAACTCAATCACCCCAACACCGTGCGGGTGCTCGATTACGGAATCACGAACGAGGGCTTGTTTTTCCTCGCGATGGAATACCTCGATGGGGAAACACTCGAGGCCGTGTTGAACCGTGGGCCGTTGCCGTGGCACCGGGTGTTGAGCATTGCGCAGCAGATGGCTCGAGCGCTGCGCGAGGCACACGAGTTGGGAGTGGTGCATCGCGACTTAAAACCCGGCAACGTGGTGCTACTGCATGCCGCTGATGACACCGACTTCGTCAAGGTGCTCGATTTTGGTTTGGTGAAATCATTCGTCGAAGGTCGCGAGCTCGAAGGCAGGGCCATCACGCAGCAGGGCATGTTGATTGGCAGCCCTCAGTACATGGCGCCCGAGCAAGGTGAAAAAAATCGAGCTGACCCGCGCAGCGACATCTACTCGCTGGGCACGATGCTCTTCGAAATGCTCAGCGGCGGGCCGCCCTATACAGGCACAGGAGCGCTCGAGGTCATTTTGAAACACGTGCACGAGCCCTTGCCTGCGCTGTCGGCTCCGCCAAGCTACGAGGCCATTCCGTCTCAGTTAAAGGCAATCGTCACCAAGTGTCTGGCGAAGTCGCCGATGGATCGCTTCCAGTCGATGGGCGAACTGCTTTTTGCATTACAAGATTTAGCGGAACCGCGTTCGAGCACCCAAGAATTCCCCATGACTGAGGTGGAGACGCGGCCTCGAGTTTCCTCACTCGATGCAATTGAAGTGAGTGCTCTTCGGCGCAGTCGATTTCCCCTTTTCATTCCCGTCTTTGCGGCAGCGGCGCTCGCCGGAGCCTTGGGAGCTTGGGCGCTGATGAGGCCTACTTCCTTTCCCAAAGTGACGATTCACCTCGAATCAAACCCAGCGGGCGCCAATGTCTCTATCGATGGAAAGGTGCTGGGTCGAACGCCGCTCGACCTCGAGCAACGCGTAGGCGAAGACTTAAACGCAACCATCGAGATGCGGCTCGAGAAAGAAGGGTTCGTGCCCGCCAGTATCAAAGTCACCAGTGCAGGCGGCTTCGTGGGGCTCACCCAGACACTCCTTGAAAAGCAGGTGGAGCCAACGCCTGCGACACTCAAAGTTGAGCCGAAGTCTGAGGTGAAGAAGACGGGCCCGCGCTCACCAAACGCTCGGCCTTCGGGCTCGAAGTTGAGCGACGACGATGAACCTCGAAAAGGTGAACTCCGACGCCCGACCGCGCAGCCTTAGAAGCGGCGCTCGGTGTGCTTGAGCAAGCGCTCGACATTTCCTCGATGGGTCCACAGCATCGCGGCCAACAGGCCAATGGCAAACAATGAGTACTCCAGCGGTTGCCTGAAGAAAAAACTGCTGACGATTGCAACCACGGCACCAAGAAGCGACCCGACGGAACTTATTCGCGTCGTCGCGATAACGATGAGCCAGGTGACAAAACCCAACACCGCTGACAGAGGCATGAGCACCAATAAGACGCCTAAGGCAGTGGCAACTCCCTTGCCTCCCTTGAAGCGAAGCCACAGGGGAAACACGTGCCCTAAAAAAGCCGCCCCGCCGATGGCAATGTGAAGCAAGGGCTCGTGTGGAACGAGAGCGACCCCGGCCCATACTGGCAACACACCTTTGAGTGCATCGAGGAACAAGACCAAGGCGCCTCCCGCTTTGCCGGCGACGCGGGCCACGTTGGTGGCTCCAATGTTTCCACTGCCCTCGGTGCGAACATCTTTTCCAGCGAACAATGCGGTGACGATGATTCCAAAAGGAATCGAACCTGAGAAATAGCCCAGAGGAATGAGGAACCAAAAAGCGTGCATGGCGTTAGTGCAGGTGAAGCATGGTATGGGCAAAGATGACCCAGATATAATTGAGCCCAAATACAAACAAAGCGCCCCATCGCACTCGACGCCACTCAGTCTCGTTGAGCACCATGTGCGGAACAGGGAGCCGAAAGGCCAAATGCAGCCCGCTGCCGATAACAGCGACAGCAAACACAGCTGCAGCCAATGCGCCTAAGGGGTTCGCCTGAATCGCTCCCCAAAAATGAAAGTGAGCGAAGCGATCTGCCACCCGAGTGAGCCCGCACCCAGGGCAAGGAATGCCGGTCAATTTTCGAAACCCGCAGCCCCAAAAAGGAATGATTTTGGCCAGCGGCACATAGCGAGCGAGCACAAACCCGATGAAACCGATGACGCCCAAAGCGTCGAGGGCACCAAACGAGCGGTTTCTGGCGGGAATGACCAACTGCACGGAAAGCACCGTAGTGCGCTGTGTGGTCCGTGCGCTAGCAAGACGTCACTCGAGCAGGCCCCACGCTTCGTTAGGGCGCACACTTTTTGGGAAACCCAAGAAAACGAGGTGTCCCCACCAGAGGGACATTGGACTGCGCGTGGCCACTCCAGAAGCGCGCATCGATAGTCCAAATTGGTGGGGTTGAGAGGGCATTGTTGACCTTCGAAGACCCTTTTCGTTGAGCACGAAATTTGCGAAGGCACCCAGAGTGAAATTCGCCCCTCTTCGACTCGCGCCAATGGCCGTACTGACTCTCGCGCTGGTGACAAATAATGTCAGTGCTGCGGTACAGGTCATCAATCTCAATGGCCACATGGCCTGGCGCGTCGCGACGGGCACGCTCGACGCAACAGGGGCACCAGCCATCGTCGTCGGCAGCTACGACGGCCACATCATGCGTGTCACTACGACTGGCGCCAACAAAATCGTTTGGGACTATGCGACACCCTCGGGCGCGGCCATCACCGACCTCGACGTCGGCGACTTTGGCAGCGATGGAGTTCAAGAAATTGTGGCCGCCTCGGCTGACGGCTCTGTCTACGCCTTGAGCGCAAGCGGCGCGCTGCTGTGGAAGACAGACTTACAAAATGGTCTCGCGCTTCAAGCCAAAGTCGCTCACGTCGACGGGCCCGTTGCGCCGGCCAGAGTCGCCGTCACCACCTCAGGCAAAACCTTGACGTTGTTGTCGGCCACCGGAACAACTGTCGGCTCGACCCATATCGACCTCTACCCACGGTATGTGCGGGTAGGCAATTTTACCGGCAACAACAAAGACAGCCTCTTTGTCATGAGCAGCAATGGCAACCCCGGCAGTAACGCTCTTGCGCTCTACGATGGCGCGTTGGCTCAAATTTCAAATTTGCCTCTCGATATTCGCCCCCCCTTCAGCGGCGTCGATTACGGCTTTGACCTCGCTGTGGCTGCAGGTACCGGTACTGCACGTGACGCTCTCGTTACCCCTTTTGGCACTGCGCTCTATGCCACTGACCTTTCTGCAGGCCCCATTTGGGACATTCATTTTCAAACAAATGCGACCAATTTTCCGAACAAATACATCAGCTACACCTACCGCAGCGAACGCATTGCGGTCGGGAATTTGACTGCAGACCCGGGTCTCGAAACGGCTTCAATTGAGGGGCCTGACCTCGCCCTCTACGCAGCCAATGGCAATTTGATTGGAAGCGTTCAAGTAGGCAACCCCACCAACGTCATGGTGAATTCGCTCAACCCAGGGCCAATACAACCCCGAGGCTTCACAGACGCCGCCTATTTGAGCGGCAATGTGACAGGAAAAGTTGTATTTGGTTCAAGCCCGAATGGCGATGACAATATTTACATTGTCACTTTTGACGCCAACTGGAAAAACGAACTCAAAAATCTCCCCTCGCCTTTCGGTTCTGGAATCGATGCAACCGTGCTTGCCAACGTCAATGCGGTTACCGAAGCGACCAAAACGTGGAACGGCGTGCCTGCGACAGGACAAGCTGGCCCTTACAACTACGTCGTTTATTCGGGCAATACAACTTTGGGCTCGGCTCTGGTGCGCGCCAATTCAGCGATTGAAAAAATTGACGAATATATTCTAAAATACCCTCCGGCCACTTACCCCCGCCTGCAATTTGCCGCTGAAATCGTCGCGACTGAATTAGGAGCCGACAGCAGTTATGCAGACGGGCCTTGGCCTCAGGACCAGCGCTATGACTACAACCTCACCGCCGAGGGCGACATCAAAACATTTGCCCAGCGCATGCAATCTCAAGGCGCAAAGTTTTGGCTTTGGACAGGTCACGGTACCCAACCCTACATTTCGCTAGCGACAGCCGAGAAAGTCATCAAAACCTGGGCCCCCACTGCATGTCTTGGTTTTATCCAGTCTGAGAACGAAGGCATCGCCAATCAAAAGGTGATTTCGTATGTCCAAAATGTACTCAAGCCTCAACTTGATCTTGCAAAGCAATACAACAAGCAAGTGATTATGCGTGAGAAGGCCGCGTATTGGGCGGCTTTGACTGCGATTCCACAGATTGGCAACGTTCTTTTCGGAGGTGACTACCCAAGCGTCATATTGCCTTCAGTCGAAGAGAGTAATACCCGCACCCCTGACATCAATCTTGCTGCGCGCGTCGGTGCGTGGCTTGGTGGCTATGTCGAGGGTTGGAATTCACACATGTCTCCTGATTGGTTCCGGTGGGATGTGAGTGATTCAAGTGCCTACCCCTTGTCGGGGCATGCTTCGCTCCGATACTTCGTAACCGAAACCGCTCTTGGTTCTTCAAGTTTCAGCAATTTGCTTGGCATTGGTGTGCCCCGTATCGATGAGGGCCTTGACCCATTCATACGACTCTTAGGGAAAGGCATCATCGTTCCCCCCACGCGCGCGCAGGTGAAGGGCGTGTCTCCCATCGTTTTGCGCATGCGTCGCACTCAAACGGTCAACCCCCTTTCGCGATTTGCAGGGAGCGCAGACAACGGCCATGGGATGGACGATTACAGCACCGCCAAAGACGGCCCCAACACAGCCTGGGCCTTTGGCCAACAAGATTGCCATTGGGGTTTGGCCACCACCAAACCTACAGATGCTTCAACGTACCTCTGGAACCGTAAAAACCAATTCGACAATCACATTCCTCCCACGCCTTATGGGTTTGTGGCGGTATTGCCGGGAACAACTTCTCCAAATAATTTCACATGGTCGTCCACGAATTGGGAATCTGATGGAGATCAACTGTATCGAAATGGGGCCGGGTTTGGTGCAAACGCCGCAGGCCAGCTGGCTGCGAAAACTGCGATGCTCGCTGACCTTCAGGCTGAAAAAGCGAACCTTCCTGTCAATATCAGTGGCGATGAAGTGTTTTTACAGATTGTTCAGCAGGGCGCTAACAAATACATTCTGTATCTCGTTGACCCCGGTTTTCTGAGTCCGCAAAATCGAGTGGTGCAGCTTTCTTTCAACGGTGTCTGGTCTGGCAGAGATCGATTGGCGCTCAGTGCACCAACAACCGTCAGCCCCAACTTGACCGTCACCGTGCCCGCGGGCTCGCTCAAGATTTTTGATCTCACTCAAATCAGCCCCGGCGCCGCCACGGGAGGAGGAACAGGCACCGGAGGCGGAAGCGGTACAGGTGGCGGCGATGCTGTGGGTGGCGGCATTGGAACGGGTGGAGGCGACCCTACCGGTGGCGGCACGGGCACCGGCGGCGGTGAGCACACCGGAGGCGGCACTGGAATGGGTGGTGGCAATACCATTGGTGACGGACCAGCAACGGGTGGCAGTTCCGGACAAGGTGGCGCAGCGGGTGGAGGGACTGCTGAAACAGGAGAGCCGCTCTCCGTCAAAGGTGCTGGCTGCGCCTCAATTCCCACTCCGTTTTCCTGGTTCATAGGCCTGGTTGGCTTCCTTTGGGGAACGCGAAGAAGGTCAGTTCGAACCTAAAGGCTTCAACAACACGCCCTTGCTCAACGTGCTCGGCTCGAGTTACGTGAAGCATTCCATGAAAACTCTGCTCCTTGCGCTGGTGCTATCTCTCGGACCTGATGAGAAAGGTTCATCTGAGCCACCCACCCCGGTTCTCGTTCGAGGCGAAAAGCTGAAGGGCCTTCCCAGCGTGAGCCTGACCAAGTTGCTCGCTGACCCCACTGAGTTTGATGGCAAGACCGTGGCGCTCGAGGGCAAAGTTCGAAAGGCGTGTGAGAAGAAGGGCTGCTGGATGGAACTCGCAGGGTCAGAAAAAGGCCCCGGCGTGCGCGTGACTTTTAAGAACTACGGTTTCTTCGTGCCGACGACCTCAGCGGGAAGCACAGCCAAAGTGGAAGGCGTCATCAAAGTTGCCACCCTCGATGATGCTCGCGCGAAGCACTACGAGGCTGAAGGGGCAACCGTGCCCAAAGGTGAAGACGGGAAATACCGCGAAGTGCAATTGGTGGCCGTAGGCCTTGAACTCCATAAGTAATTGACACGCTCCTATTCCATGCGGGGCGTGTTGGGCGCTGCCGACCGCGCCGTGTCGTTGGCGCGAGAAGTCTTACTGAAAGACTCACCCAACAGTCTCGTACACGACGTTCAAGATGACCCACGCTTTCGCCATCGAGGAGTCGACCTCTTGTGGGAACGGCCTGGCCAGAAAGTCTTAGGGGTCGAAGTCAAAGGCGACAGGCAGGGCTTTCGACGCGGTACCTACTTTTTTGAACTCATCAGCAACGCCGAGAAAGATTCTCCCGGCTGCTTTTTGTATTCGATTGCCGACCTCTTGGTCTACGTGTTCGTCGACGTGCAACAAGTGCATGTGCTTGAACTCAGTCCCGTACGTGAATGGTTTCTTTCTCGGGCTAAAGAATTTCCTTTAAAGACAACCAAGACTCGAACGGGTGCAAATCTATACACCACCGTCGGCGCGAGCGTTCCCTTGCGCGAGGTGAAGAACTCAGTGCCAGCGGCGGTGGTGATTCATCAAGCGGGAAAGCGTCTTGATGCAGCGAAGACCGCACCAGGGAATGAAAACTTTTCAGGGAGGCTGTGATGAGCATCAGTACCGTCCTCGATGAGCTGATCACCCTGCTGACGTTGGAACGAATTGAAGAGAATCTCTATCGCGGGCAAAGCCAAGACCTGGGCTGGGGCACCGTCTACGGAGGCCAAGTCATCGGCCAGGCATTGTTCGCCGCCCTGCACACCGTACCCAGCGAGCGCCAAGTGCACTCGCTCCACGCGTACTTTTTGAGGCCCGGAGATGTGAAGGCGCCCATCGTGTACGACGTCGACCGTACTCGCGACGGGGCATCGTTTACCACTCGTCGAGTGAAAGCCATACAGCACGGTCAGTCTATCTTTGACATGTCGGCCAGTTTTCAAAAGACAGAAAACGGTTACGAGCACCAAGCGCAGATGCCCACGGTCCCCTTCCCCGAAGCATTGCGCCCTGATGTCGAGCGACTGCGCAATCAAGCCGAACAATTGCCTGAGTTCATGAGGGAACGGGTGTTGGCACCCAGGCCCATCGAGACGCGCACCGTCGACGAAGAGGCACTTTCACAAACTCAACGTGCTGTCTGGTTAAAGGCCGCACACGCGTTGCCCGCGACCCCCTGCATTCATCAAGCAGTGCTGGCGTATGCGTCTGATTTTTCCTTCATCACCACCGCGCTCAAGCCCCATGGCGTTACCTGGCTCACCCCGGGCATGCACATCGCCAGCCTCGACCACGCCATCTGGTTTCATGCGCCCTTTCGAGCTGATGAATGGCTTTTGCACGTGATGAGCAGCCCGCGAGCAGTGGGTGCCAGGGGCATGGCTCTGGGTCAGATTTTTACTCGGGAAGGCCAACTGGTGGCCTCCACTGCTCAAGAAGGGTTGATTCGTCAGCCTCGCGGCTAGGCGGTTTTACTTCTCGACGAAAAAGAGAATCGCTGCCGTCACGGCTGCTGCGCCGGCAACCGCGTACGAAACGTTCGACGCGTCTCTCATGAGAATTATCTCGCGCTCCGCTTGATTGGCTTCAACCTTATTATCATGAACTGTTTTTTCATTCTCAGCAGAGAGGCTCAGCGCCGACACTCCGCACCCGATGGCCACTCCTAAACTGGCCACCGCGGCCCCGCCTGCGACGTACGTCCACACTCTTTTTTTGCTCGGCGCAGCTGACGCCTCAAGCACCGGTGGAGGGGTTAATTCAACAGCGGTGACCGACTTCTCTACTACCGGAGCATCAGCTACCAACACCGTGCCTTGAGGCTGAACTCGCAAACTCAAAGACATCTCACTGGCATGCGCCGTTTGCCAGGCGAAGGTGCGCTCAATCTTCTCGTAGCCTTCTGCCGAAACGACCAACACATGGTTTCCCGCCGCCAACTCAACCGATGCGGGAGCAACGCCCAACGCCTTACCATCGACTGCGATTTGAGCACTCGGCGGCTCGACAAAAATCAAAAGCTGCTGAACGCCCTTTTCACGAAGTCGGCGCTCGAGCGTAGCCACGGAACTCAGTACAGAATCTTTGTCGGTCGCGTCGGGCGCCAACCGCAAATAGTCGCGAAATGCCCGCAGCGATTTCCCGGTTTCGCCCAGCTGTTGGTAACACTTACCGATGTTGAAATAAGTGACCGGGTGCGACCGCAGCACATTGGCTTCTTCAAATTTCGAAATGGCCTCGGCGTACCTCGCCTGTTTGTAGAGCTTTTGCCCTGTCTGAAAAAGCTCACGTGCCTTTTTGATGTCCTTATTCTGGGCTTCCGAAACGACAGCCGCGGGCGCATTGGGTTTGGCCACTTGAGGTGCAGCTGAGAGCACAGCGAAGAGCAATGGTTGAATGAGCATCATTTAAAAGGGCAAGTCCTTCAGGTCTTCTTCCTTCGAACGGGGCTCATTTACCAGCCCCTGCTTGCGTTTCTTAAGCACCGGCGGAACTACCCGTTTTTCCTTCTGCAAAACGATGGGGATAGTCCTCTCAACATCGAAAATCACCTTTTGAACGAAGGGAATGTGACCATTTGCCTCGAACGTGAGTTCAGCGCTGGTCGTCGAATCTCTCTCGATTGAGAGCGGCGTGGCGCCCAAGAGCACGTCTCCTTCGAAGACATCGATGGCTTCGGGAATGCTCGTAAACGTCAACCTGACCTTGGTCACCGGTGGAGCTTGAACGGGCTCAACTGGAACCTTCTCCACCGGCTTTAGAATTTCAGCTGTAGAAACTGGAGTTTCAACCACGCGCTCAGGCTCGGGATTCGTGGGCACATACGCAACCGCGATGGCAATTATCACCACAATGGAACCTAAAATCAGCGGCCACTTTGAACGCGAAACTGCACGGCGTTTTCCGCTGATCGGTCCCTTCACTGCACTCGTTGAAGCATGCTGTTTATGAGCAGCCTTTGAACGCTTGGACGGGCGCGTGAGCGTTGGGTCTTTGGCCCTATATCTGGCCCAAAGCAGTTCTAACGGAACCAATACGTCTTCCATGGTTTGGGGCCGAGCATCAGGCTCTTTTTCGAGCATGCTGAATACCAATGCTTCGAGCTCTTCAGGCAGTTGAGCCAGCGGCCCGGGTTCAAACGGAGGAGGTGGCTCAGTGACGTGCTTCACCATCAACATCGACGGTGTTTCTGCTGCAAACGTGGGCCGACCGGTCAACAACTCGTACATGATGAGGCCCATCGAATAGATGTCGCTGCGGGCGTCGACCGGCACGGCCTTCGCTTGCTCGGGGGACATGTATTGCGGAGTACCCACCACCAACCCCACAGCCGTGTGTCCTCCTTGCCCGTGCCCTTGAGATACTTTGGCCACACCGAAGTCGAGCACCTTGACGAAATCAGCCTGCCCCGGGCGCTGCACCAACATGATGTTGTCGGGTTTGAGATCTCGATGAACGATGCCTTGCGCATGTGCTGAGGCAAGGGCCCGCGCCGTCTGCGCGAAAATGTTCAACACCCGCTCAGTCTGCTGAGCGCCTTCGCGGTTGAGCAAATGCGAGAGCGTCACTCCGTCGATGTATTCCATGACGAAGTAAAATCGGCCGGCCGCGGTGCGACCGAAATCAGAAATATCGACGATGTTCTGCTGCCCAATGCGACTGGCGGCGATGGCTTCGCGCTTGAACCTGGCGACGAATTCGGGGTCATTCGACAACTCAGGCAACATCACCTTGAGCGCCATCACTTTGCCCAACTCGACGTGCTGCGCGCGGTAGACCTCTCCCATTCCTCCCGCGGCAATCTTCGACATCACTTCATAGCGGCCATCGATAACCGTGCCCAAAGCGAGCATCGAGCTCGGGGTGTCAACGTGAGGAATGGTTTCTTCACCCGGCCGAGGCATGCGGGGTGAGGTCACATCGAGGCTCGGGTGCGGCGTCGAGCTGCCTGGGGGCGCGAGAAAGGCGGTGTTGAGTTGAAGCGGTGCAGGCGCAGGCTGAGCACCACTCGTTTCTTCATGAGAAAAAGCTCGTCTCATCAGCAGTTCCAAATGCCCGAGGCGCACCAGCGAACCCGGCGACATTTCCCCCTCTTCGGTGACGTTACCATTGAGCCAAAGCAGTTGTTCACCCGTGAGGTCGCGCGCCCACGCGACGCCGCGAAGGTCGACCCAAATCTCAGCGTGCTTCGCTCGAAGCTCGCCGCCTCTGAACTGCAACAGGCACTCTTCCCCAGAGCCGACGAAGAAATGGCTGCTCGGGAAGGCGTAAACCTTCCCCTGGTCAGGGCCCTCGCGAATGACGAACTCGAAATGCCCCATGGCGATGGTTTGTAAGCTAGCAATGCCGCGGCCCACAAAGAAGCATTGGAATAGAGTGCTGGAACTGTCGGCTGGGCAATCGTATGTGACGGGTGATGAGACGCGCTGCTTTGCTCCTGCTTCTGACCTGTAGTTGTGCCACCACCTCTACCGTCAAAGGAACGTCTTCTATGAAGCTGACTTCGACTCCGAAAGCCTCGACTCTCTTGGCAGGCACAGCGCCTCAATTTACCGAAGCATGCGATGCGGCGATGCGTCAGGCGAAAGACAAGGTGGCCCAGCTCAAAATGCTGGGTCCCGGTCATGCAGACACCGTGCTGGCGCTCTATGACGATGTCACGGTGACCCTGGCCAATCTTGGCGCACGAGCGGGTCTCGCCAAAGAAGTGCACCCTGATGAACAGTTTCGACAAGCGTGTGAGAACTGCGAGCAGCAAGTCGAAGCCTATGTCGTCGAACTCTCACTTGACCGTGCTCTCTATGACGCGCTCTCGAGCGTCAAGCCTTCCACCATCGACCCTGCGGGCGCCTTTTGGTTGTTCAAAACGCTCCGAGAATTTCGCCGCAGCGGTGTCGACCGCAATGAAGAAACTCGCGCGCAGGTCAGGGAGCTCAACGAAAAGCTGGTGAGAATCGGCCAAAACTTCGGTCGGAATATTCGTGATGATGTGCGCTCGGTCAAGGTCGAACCGAACGAGCTCGATGGGCTGCCTTCCGACTGGTTGGCGGCTCATGCTCCGGGCGCTGATGGGAAAATCGTCGTCACCACCAATACCCCTGACTACTTGCCGGTGATGCTCTACGCGAAGAGCGGCAAAGTCCGTGAAGCGTTGTGGCGCGCCTATCGTGAACGGGCCTACCCGCAGAATGTCGAGGTGCTCAAGTCGCTGCTGCGCACTCGACATGAGTTGGCCACGTTGTTGGGCTACCCGACCTGGGCCGCATACATCACTGAGACGAAGATGGTGAAGACGGCTCAGGCTGCCGCCGAGTTCATCGAGCAAGGTCGCAAAGCCACGTTGGCCCGGGCTACTGCCGACATGAATGCCCTGCTCGAGCGAAAGCGAAAAGATTTCCCTCAAGCCACCAGTGTTGAACCCTGGGAACTCCAGTTCTTTGAAGACCGGGTGAAACAAGAATCATACGGCCTCGACAGCCAAGCGCTGCGCCAGTACTTCGAATACGCGAACGTCAAAAAAGGTGTGATGAGCATTACCTCGACGCTGTTTGGTATTCGCTTCCAACAGGTGACCGATGCTCAGGTCTGGCATGCTGAAGTTGAAACGTACGATGTCTATGATGGAGATGAATTATTAGGCCGCATTCATCTCGACATGCACCCGCGGGAAAACAAATACAAACATGCGGCGCAGTTTTCGCTGACTGTTGGCCGATTGGGGAAAGAATTGCCAGAAGCGACGTTGGTCTGCAATTTCCCTAAAGCCGGTGAACTGTTGCAGCACAGCGACGTCGAGACGTTTTTCCACGAATTTGGGCACCTGTTGCACGAGATTTTCGCGGGCAGGCAAGCCTGGGGCGGAGTGTCTGGCATTCGCACCGAATGGGACTTCGTCGAAGTTCCCTCGATGTTGCTGCAAGAATGGCCGCTCGATGCTCAGGCTTTGAAGACATTCGCCAAGCATTATCAAACGGGGGAAAGCATACCCGATGTGCTGGTCAATCAACTCAAACGAGCCAAAGAGTTTGGAGTTGGTGCGGACATGCGGCGCCAATTCTTTCTCTCTGCAGTCAGCCTCGGTTTTCACGACCGGCCGCCGGGGTTCGAATCGACAGATTTACTCAAAGAAATTCAAGAGAAATTCTTGCCCTTTCGCCGGGAATGGGTGCCAGGCACGCACTTCGAACTTGGGTTTGGTCATCTCGATGGCTATTCAGCCATTTATTACACCTATCAATGGAGCACGGTGATTGCCAAAGACCTGCTCACCCGCTTCAGAAAGGAAGGCATGCTCAATGGGAAACTCGCCACTGAGTACCGCAAAAAGGTGCTCGAGCCTGGTGGGGGCAAAGAAGCGGCTGCACTGGTTGAAGATTTCTTAGGCAGACCGTATTCGTTCACTGCCTTTCAGGACTGGCTCGACGGGAAGTAGATGATGACGACTTACACTCCTGCCGCAGGTGACATGCCCTGGCATCGGCTGGGAGGTACAGCGGCGGTGATGGCTTTGGCTGATTCGTTTTATGACGACATGGAAGTGCATGAGCCAGAGCTGACGGCGGTGCATCAACAAGAGCCACTTGGAAAAGTGAGCCGCCGTTCTCGCGAGCGATTTGGGCTTTTTCTGGTGGGCTGGCTGGGCGGCCCACTCACTTATATGGAAAAGCACGGCCACCCGCGGTTGCGTGTACGGCACGCAGAAGTCGCCATTGATGAATTGTTGCGCGACGCGTGGCTTCGTTCGATGGGCCGCGCAATGAATGCACATGGCATCACGGGTGCGTTGCGCGCTTACCTCGACTCACGTTTCGCCTCCGTGGCGGATTTTTTGCGGAACGTTTCTGACGCCGGAAATGAGCTCAAGAAAAAGTTGACTTAAGTTCCTAATGCATCAGGGTGCCGTCCTCACTTTCACACACGGGGACGGTATGAAAAATCAAAAGATGATGATGTCGGCAGCGATTCTTTCGGCTGCATTGTGGAGCTGTGGAGGTACCACCAATACCACTGATGGAGGTTCCAAGACCGACGCAGGCGTGGCAGCGACTTGCGACACCTATTGCACCACCATTCTGGCGAACTGCAGCGCTGGTGTCGCTCAGTACAAAGACAAGGACACGTGCATGGGAGCGTGCTCAGGCATGACGCCCGGCACCGTTGGCGCAACCTCTGGCAATTCGCTCGAGTGCCGTGCCTATCACTCGAAGGCAGCAGCGATGGATGCAACCACGCATTGCCCTCACGCTGGGCCTGCCGGGGATGGAGCGTCAAACTGCGGAGCGAATTGCGAAAGCTTCTGTTCACTCGCCATGGCCAAGTGCGCTGGTACTTTCAGCAACCTTACTGAATGCACCACCGAATGCGCACTCTTGGCAGGGAACACAGACCACTACAATTCTGGCCTGACCTCGGGAAATACCTTCGGATGCCGCATGTACCATTTAAGTGTCGCTTCTACGAGTGACGCGCTGAAGACTGTACACTGCCCGCACATTCGGGCGGCAAACAATACCTGTATGTGAAATTTGTCTTTCTAATAGCCGCATTCTGAAGAGTCTTTCTTTGGGGTGGCCGAACATAAGAAATTGCAGTCCATAAGAGAATGGACCTCTTACGAAATGAGAGGCCATTCTCTTTTTTTAGATCAAAACCTTGAGCTGGATCTTCCACTGAACGTGATTATGCATTCTCAACTTAAAGCTTCAGCTCTGCGCTATTTCGCGAGTTTATTATTCATGTCTGTCTTTGCTGTTTGTTCCCCCACTCCGCCGACGTGTGCTCCAGAGAATTGCGGTGGCTGCTGCGAGGAGACGACGGGGAAATGTCAGCCTGGCAATTCGACTTTAGCCTGCGGGGTGATCGCCAATGCCTGTCAGGCCTGCGCCTTCGGGCTCCAGTGCTTTGGCGGCACATGCGTAAACGCTTCCTCGGTCGGCGGAGGTAGTGGAATGAACACTGGTGGCGGAGTCGGTAGCGCCGGTGGCGGAGTCGGTAGCGCAGGTGGCGGAGTCGGTAGCGCAGGTGGCGGAGTCGGTAGCGCAGGTGGCGGAGTCGGTAGCGCAGGTGGCGGAGTCGGT
>JAYUVR010000395.1:0-17054 GCA_043753955.1 Archangium sp.
AACGTGGAGATCAGCGTTCATCCACCCTGTGGAGTCGACAATCTGCGCAAGCGTGGCCGAGAGACTGGCATCAGCGGTGCGCAAGTCAACCGCTTGGCCATGAAGCGGGTAGGTGTCGGGGAACGCGGAATATTCCATGCCTCTTGAGACCAACACTTCATATTCGCCTGGCGGCAACGTGATGATGGCGCGCCCATCCGCTCCTGCGTAGGCGATGGCCTGCATGTCTGAAGGTTGATCTTCCACCTCGAACCAGGGGCGATATTTGATGAGCTGATTGACGCAAGGGCTGTGAACACAGCGCACCACTACTTTGGCGGGAAGAGGGCGAAGAAAAGGGTCACTGACTGAAACGGAAAGCGTGCGCGAAGCACCTTGGCTCACGGTGACATCAGCCGTCCCACTTGCGGGGAGCGATACTGAGGTGAGGGGCAGAAGTTCCGTTCCTCGTGATGCCGTACCGACGAGGTAGTTGCCCGGCGGGAGATCGACATGAGCCAGCCCCTTCGCATCGGCCACTAAGAGCGTTTCCATGCGACCTGATGCTGCGGCTCTGACGGTAATGCGCGCCGCAGCCGCTGGTGCTCCGTGGGCATCTTGGGCAGTCACGGTGAGTCGTGACTTGGCCCGGGCATCGAGTGCGAGCATGGTGCTCGAAAGTTCGCCTAAATCTTTTCCCACGAAGAAATCGCGAAGAAAAAGTCGTTGCTCGCCCGCCAATACGGCGAAGGCTCCAGGGCGGCGGGTCGCGGTCGCGTCAACCCATGAGAGAATGCCCGCTTGATTTTCACCTTCAGCGACCACGGCGGCCACACCAGCGACGTAGAGCATCGCGTTGACCGCAGGCGTCTTCAGCCCGGCGAACTGGTAGGTGCGATAGCCATAAGCGACCCCGTCAGCTTGGTACCCCACCCATGAAGACGGGTCGACCAAGCAATCTTGGGCCCCAAAGCCATTGGTACAGCCCTCGGGGTTGAAGATGTCGCTGACGCCACCTTGTTCGACCAAGTCACCGACGGACATTGAGACGGTCTCAGCGCCTGAATTGCAGAAAGCTGAAAGAGCGCGAACCCGATTTTCCCCCGGTGAGAGCACATAGTAAGTGGTGACCTTGAAAGGAAGAGGCGCGTTCGGGTCACGTGCCAGCTGCACGTTGCCGATGAATTCTGAGAGCACGTTGTTGACGTTGAGGTAGTCGAGCACCGCGTCTTCGCCCGTCGCAGCCACCACGGCGTAGCCTCCGTGGTTCCCATCGTTCAGCACTTCGACTTTGGTGTAGTTGATGGTGCGCCCAAAAGCGTAGATGAGCCCGAGTTTGCCAAACGCGTCGCGCCCTTCGGCAGACTCGCGCTTGAGATCTGCATCGATGATCGACCCTCCATACGGAATGGGAGCGATGGTTCGCGTCGGTTTTTGAACGATGACTCTGAGCTGATCGTTGGCCAAGATGAAGTCACCCAGTCGCCCTTGAGCAAATTCACCTCCGATGAGCTGTGAAGGGTCATCGATGAGAGCAGCCGTGGCCCCGGTGCCAACATTGCCGAAATGACCAAGTGCTTCGAGATCGACTTCGCAACGCCCCGAGTCGGGCGGAGGGGTCGGTTTTGGGCGAGGGCAAGCGAAAAGGCAGAGACACAGAGCGAGGAATGCACGGTGCACGGGCGTGCTTTTACTCATGACATTCCCCGGTGGTCACGACGCAGCAGGTCACTCATATTTCGTATACCTTTGGGCGGTGTCAGCGCTGAGACCTTCTGGGGCACGCCGTTCATCGATCGAAGCCCTGTATCGCCTGCGAGCTGTTGAATCGCCTCCTGATGGAACGGGGCAGAGAAAGGTTTGGCATCGCGGCGCTCCGCATACCGAGTTGGTCTCGTACCTCGATGCTGAAGGCACGGTGACTCGCCATGAATTTTGGCTCTTCGACGATGTGGTGTTTTGGGAACGCGAACGTGGGTTTACCACGGGTCGCGGTTTGGCCGTTGGAAATGCAGCGGAAGTTGAATTCGATCTCGCCGCTGACCCAACGCGATTTTTAAGAGTCCTCAGCGCAGTTCAACCCTATGGCGGCCGAGACCGAATTCTCACCCATTTCGGCCAGCAACTGATTCAGCAGCACGAGCCCGCGACAGACACACATCAGGCACTAGATGGCTCGGAAAGTCCCTCAGCCCAGCTTTTGTCACTGACAAACTGGGTTCTCATCGTGCTGATAGCGCTCGCGATAGCTCTGGGGTGGGTGTTTTTGAAAGAGACTTCTTAAGGCGCATGCTAGTTCACCGAAGCGTGCAGCCCGCTTCCTCCGCCGCGCCCTACAAGCCTCGACACCACGTCCGTATTGTCACTGCGGCCTCGCTGTTTGACGGCCACGATGCAGCCATCAACGTCATGCGACGGATTATGCAGTCGTCTGGTGCTGAGGTGATTCATCTGGGCCACAACCGCTCAGTGGCTGAAATCGTTCACTGCGCCATTCAAGAAGACGTTCAAGGCATCGCCATCACGTCGTACCAAGGCGGCCACGTCGAGTACTTCAAGTACATGATCGACTTGCTGCGCAAAGCAAACGCCAACATCAAAGTGTTTGGCGGAGGAGGAGGCACCATTCTCCCCTCAGAAATCGAGGAACTCCACCGCTATGGAGTCTCTCGTCTCTATTCCCCCGACGATGGTCGAGCGCTTGGCCTCCAGGGCATGATCGACGATTTGATCCGTCAGTGTGATTTCGAAAAGAGACCGCCGCAATTTGCGTCGCTGCTGCCTCAGCTCGGAAAACGAGACTCAACCACCATTGGCTCGCTCATCACCATCGCCGAGAACTTTCCCGATGCCGGTGATGCTTTGCGTACGGCGTTGAGCGCCTTGCCAAAGCCCACGACGGGGGTGCCTGTTCTAGGCATTACCGGTACCGGCGGCGCAGGCAAGTCAAGCCTAGTCGACGAGCTGGTACGTCGATTTCTCGTCGACTTCAAAGACGAGACCATCGCCGTCATTTCCGTTGACCCCTCGAAGCGCAAAACAGGCGGTGCACTCTTGGGCGATCGCATTCGTATGAATGCCATCGATGACCCTCGGGTGTACATGCGTTCGCTGGCCACCAGGCAGTCGAATTTGGCGCTCTCGAAGCACGTGCGCGAATCGATTGAAATTTGCCGAGCCGCTGGTTTCTCGCTCATCATCGTCGAGACTTCAGGCATCGGGCAGTCTGATACCGAGATTACCGACCACGCCGACGTGTCGCTCTATCTCATGACGGCTGAGTACGGCGCTGCGACGCAGCTTGAAAAAATCGACATGCTCGATTTCGCCGACATCGTCGCCATCAACAAGTTCGACAAGCGCGGTTCTCTCGACGCCCTTCGTGACGTGCGCAAGCAGTGGAAACGAAATCACAACGCCTTCAACTTGCCCGATGATGAGGTGCCGGTGTTTGGCACCATCGCTTCTCAGTTTAACGACCCGGGCATGAACCTGTTGTACCGAGCCATCATGATGGCGATTGTGAAGAAGACGGGCTCGCCGCTGCACACCCACTTTGAAATCTCATCGGGCATGAGTGCGAAACAGTGGGTCATTCCGCCGGATCGCACGCGTTATTTGGCTGAAATTGTCGAGACCTGCGAAGACTACGACGCCTTCGTGCGCGCCCAAGCGGCCATCGCTCGGCGCATGTATCAGCTCAACGGCACCATCGAGGCCTTGCGCGCGAACATCGGGAAGAAACACCTTGAAGTGGTTGAGCCTCAAGGCGCAAGCGACGTGGTGCAGGTGACCCAGCGGGTCGAAGGCGAGCCGGCATTCTTAGGCGAATTGGTTTCTCTGTACCGAGATCTCGAGGCTCGGTTAGACCCCCAATGCAGCAAGCTACTCGCCGGTTGGCCGGCGACAAAACGTCGGTACGCAGCGTCGAAATATCAATACCAAGTGCGGGACAAAGTGATCGAGCTCGACTTGCTCACCGAATCACTCTCGCACCTCAAAATCCCCAAAGTGTCGTTGCCCAAGTATGAAGATTGGGGCGATGTGCTGACTTGGCTGCTTCGCGAGAGCCCCCCAGGGCAGTTCCCGTTTACAGCAGGCGTCTTTCCGCTCAAACGCGAGAACGAAGACCCAGCGCGTATGTTCGCCGGCGAAGGAGGCCCAGAGCGCACCAATAAACGTTTTCACTACGTCTCTCGCGGCTTGCCTGCCAAGCGACTTTCGACCGCCTTTGATTCAGTGACGTTGTATGGGGAAGACCCAGATCACCGTCCAGACATCTACGGCAAAGTAGGAAATTCAGGAGTGTCGATCGCCAATGTCGACGACGCCAAAAAACTCTATTCAGGGTTTGATCTCGCAGACCCGACCACTTCAGTTTCGATGACCATCAACGGGCCAGCGCCTATGGTGCTCGGTTTTTTCCTCAACGCCGCCATCGATCAACAGTGCGAAAAGTGGATTCACGCGCAAGGCAAAGTCGCTGAAGTTGAAAAGAAGATCGAAGCCCTCTTTGCCCAACGCGGCGTCCCTCGGCCTCGCTATCAAGGCGCACTGCCCGAGGGCAACGATGGCCTGGGGCTGATGCTGCTCGGTGTTTCGGGTGACGACGTACTGCCTCCAGAGGTGTATGGAAAAATTCGCGCTTCAACGCTTTCCGCAGTGCGAGGCACGGTTCAAGCTGACATTTTGAAAGAAGACCAAGCGCAGAACACGTGCATCTTTTCCACCGAGTTCGCGCTGCGGGTGATGGGCGATATTCAGCAGCACTTCATCGACAACAAAGTTCGCAATTTTTATTCGGTGTCGATTTCCGGGTACCACATCGCCGAAGCTGGAGCGAACCCGGTTTCGCAGCTGGCCTTTACCCTCGCCAACGGCTTCACCTTCGTCGAGTACTACCTCTCACGAGGCATGCCCATCGACGATTTTGCACCCAATCTTTCATTCTTTTTCTCGAATGGAATGGACCCCGAATACACCGTGCTGGGCCGAGTGGCTCGACGCATTTGGGCCAAGGCCATACGCGACAAATACGGCGGGAATGATCGATCGCAAAAACTCAAGTACCACATTCAAACTTCTGGTCGTTCGCTGCACGCGCAAGAAATCGCCTTCAACGATATTCGCACCACGCTGCAAGCGCTGTTGGCATTGCAAGACAACTGCAATTCGCTGCACACCAATGCGTACGACGAAGCCATCACCACGCCCACTGAAGAGAGCGTGCGTCGCGCATTGGCCATTCAGTTGGTCATCAACAAAGAATTTGGTCTTTCGAAAAATGAAAACCCGACTCAGGGCTCATTCATCGTCGAAGAGCTGACTGATGTAGTCGAAGCCGCGGTGCTGGCGGAATTCAGAGCCATCTCTGAGCGGGGCGGCGTGTTGGGGGCGATGGAACGCATGTACCAGCGTTCGAAGATTCAAGAAGAATCGCTCTACTACGAGACGCTCAAACACGACGGCACCTTGCCCATCATCGGAGTCAACACCTTCCTTGACCCGCAGGGCTCACCAACGGTCACTCCGCCTGAAGTCATTCGCGCTACCAAAGAAGAGAAGGACTACGCGATTGTGTCGCGAGACGCGTTTTGGAAAAGAAATGCGGCCACCGCGTCGGGCGCACTGCAGCAGGTTCAACGCGCGGCTCTCGACGGAGGCAATGTCTTTCATGCATTGATGGAAGCCTGCAAGGTCTGCACACTGGGGCAACTTTCCCAGGCGCTGTACCAAGTGGGCGGCCAGTACCGACGCAACATGTAACAGGCGCGAGGCCTCGTGATGACATTCCCTTCTGTCCTAGCCTCTCAATGGCGCGCGCTGGTCGAAACAGAGTTGGCCGGCGGCTCGTTTGAAAAGTCGTTGATTTCGAAAACCGCTGAGGGCCTTTCGATTGTTCCGCTGTACACCGAAGCTTCGGAGACGCATGCCTTAGGCACCGGCAATTCGTTCCGGGTGTGTATGCGGCACACTGCTGGCGCCCGAGTTGAAGACTTAACGCTCGATCTCGACAACGGCGCTGAAGCACTGTGGCTTGATGCCAGCTCGTTACTCAGCGTGCAGCAGCGTGACGCTGTTTTTGTAGTCGACGGAGCTCTTCCCCAAGGGCTGAGGGCTGATCTCCGCTTTGTACTGGCCACTCCACAACCTGACTTCGTTCAAGTGGCCAAGCAGGTCTCTGAGAAGCACCCGCAAGGGGTCAGCTCATTAATTTCTACGCTCCGAGAGCACCAAGGTGGCGCCGATGCCGCCGATGAACTGGCCTTCACTCTGTCACTGGGGGCAGAGCAGTTGGAATCACTCATTCAATCGGGTTTGTCTCCGACTGCTGCGGGTCGACAAATCGCCCTGCAGATTTCTGTAGGGCGCGACACGTTTCTCGAGCTCTGTAAGTTGCGAGCACTGAGGGTCTGCTGGCAAAAGCTGCTGCTCGCGGCGCAAGCTGACCCTTACAGCAACACCATCGTGCATGCGGTGTGCTCTATGCGCACGCTGACGCAGCGAGATCCTTGGGTGAACATGCTCCGCTGCACCACCCAAGTTTTCGCCGCGATTCTCGGTGGGGCCGATTTGATTACGCCGAGTGAGTTCGATCGCGCTTTGGGTTCTCCTTCTGCATTGGCGCATCGCATTGCGCGAAATACAGGCTTGGTGCTGCGCGAAGAAAGTGCCTTAGGCAAAGTCACTGACCCCGCTCAAGGCTCTTACTATCTCGAAACGGTGACCGACCAATTGGCGCGAGAAGGGTGGCGCCGATTTCAGCAATTGGAAAAAGAAGGTGGCTTCACTGCCTTACTCGCTTCAGGTGAACTGCAAACTCGTCTTGACGCTTCTTGGACTGAGCGACTCAAATTGCTCTCGACGCGGAAGAGCCCCGTGCTGGGCGTTTCAGAATTCGCGAATCTCGAAGAGAAACTTCCATCTGTACCAAGTACCTCTCTTGACAGCCCACATCGAGATGCAGAGATTTTTGAGGAGCTTCGAATACGCGTCGACACTCTTAAGACGCGCCCAGAAGTTGAACTGCTCACCTTGGGATCCATGGGCGAATCGCGAGCTCGAGTTGGTTTTGCCACCGGCTTTTTCGCAGCCGGCGGTCTTCGTTCACGAGAATCGACCCAGGCTTTGGCAGCACCAGTCGCATGCATTTGCGGTTCCGACGAGCGCTATCGCACTGAAGCGGTGGCGGCCGTGCGAGCACTCAAGGCCGCTGGGTGCCGCAAAGTTCTCTTGGCGGGCAAACCAGGCGCACTTGAAACGGAACTTCGGCAAGCAGGCATCGACGGCTTCATCTTTGCCGGCTGCGACGTCGTCGCCGTACTGAACTCGCTGGTTGAGGTGTGGTCGTGAGACGACATCTTCCCGACTTGAGTGCGCTCGACTTTGACGCGCTTGTTCTGCCAATGCCGCCAATTGCCCCCAGTCAAGAATGGGAAACTCCCGAGGGCATTCCACACCGCACTCGGTACACGGCAGCTGATGTACAGGGCCTTTCGCACTTGGGCTCCTTGCCCGGCTTTCCCCCATTCGTGCGCGGGCCGTATTCCACCATGTACGTGCGTCAGCCGTGGACAGTGCGGCAATACGCAGGCTTTTCCACCGCAGAAGATTCGAATGCTTTTTATCGAAAAAATCTCGCAGCCGGGCAGATGGGTTTATCCATCGCTTTCGATTTGGCTACGCACCGTGGCTACGACAGCGATCACCCGCGAGTGATGGGCGATGTGGGTATGGCCGGCGTGGCCATCGATTCAATTCTCGATATGCGACTTTTGTTCGACGGCATTCCCCTCGACAAAATGAGCGTCTCAATGACGATGAATGGCGCCGTGCTGCCCATTCTCGCGCTCTACATTGTGGCTGCAGAAGAGCAGGGCGTTACGCCCGAAAAACTCAGCGGCACCATTCAAAATGACATTCTTAAAGAATTCATGGTGCGCAACACGTACATCTACCCGCCCGCACCCTCGATGAGAATCGTGGCTGACATCTTCGCCTACACCTCGAAGAAGATGCCCAAGTTCAATTCCATTTCAATTTCCGGCTACCACATGCAAGAGGCCGGAGCGACGGCTGACCTCGAGCTGGGCTACACCTTGGCTGACGGTATCGAATATGTCCGAACGGGCATTGCGGCCGGAATGTCCGTCGACAGTTTTGCGCCTCGGTTGTCTTTCTTCTTCGCCATCGGCATGAATTTTTTCATGGAAGTGGCCAAGCTTCGGGCCGCCAGATTGTTATGGGCGCAACTGATGTCAGGCTTTGGCCCGAAGAATCAAAAGAGTCTGGCGCTCCGTACGCACTGTCAAACCTCGGGTTGGTCGTTGACTGCGCAAGATGTACACAACAACGTCATCCGCACTTGTATTGAAGCGATGGCAGCAACTCAGGGCCATACTCAAAGCCTTCACACCAATTCACTTGATGAGGCCCTCGCGCTCCCCACTGATTTTTCAGCGCGCATTGCCCGAAATACTCAGCTGCAGCTCCAGCTCGAGTCAGGCACCACTCGCCCCGTCGACCCTTGGGGAGGCAGTTATTATGTTGAACGTCTCACCCACGACTTAGCCGCGCGAGCCAAAGCCCATCTTGACGAAGTCGAAAGTCTGGGCGGCATGGTGAAAGCCATCGAAGCTGGCGTGCCCAAACTGCGCATTGAAGAAGCTTCAGCGCGAACGCAAGCGCGCATCGATTCTGGCCGCCAAATCATCGTCGGGGTCAATCGCTTCAAACCCGAAGGAGAAGCACCCGTATCTGTACACAAGGTCGACAACGCGGCCGTTCGTCGCACTCAAATTGAGCGGCTTGAGCGGTTGAGAAGAGAACGCGATGCCCTCGCCTGCGAACGCTCGCTTGAAGCATTGACAGCATGCGCCGGTGGAGCGACAGGAAATCTGCTTGAACTGGCTGTCAACGCCGCTCGTTGTCGGGCCACGGTGGGTGAAATTTCGCTGGCCCTCGAAAAAGTGTGGGGGCGTCATCAAGCTGAGATACGCGCCATTTCAGGCGTGTACAGTCACGAGGTGGGTGAGAATTCGGCCACCGTGACTGACGTGCGGGCGCGTACGCAGCAATTTCTTGATCGCGAAGGCCGTCGGCCTCGAATTCTTGTAGCGAAGATGGGACAAGATGGTCACGACCGCGGGCAGAAAGTCATCGCGTCGGCCTTTGCTGACTTGGGTTTCGATGTGGACATCGGGCCGCTCTTTCAGACTCCAGAAGAGACGGCACAGGCGGCAGTCGAAAACGATGTGCACATCATCGGAGCAAGCTCATTGGCTGCAGGTCATCTGACTTTGGTCCCGGCACTCCGCGCAGCGCTCACGGCATTAGGGCGCTCTGACATCTTGGTGGTGGTAGGCGGCGTCATTCCTCCCGATGACTATCAACCGTTGCGCGACGCCGGAGCGGCCGAGATTTTTGGGCCAGGAACGGTCATCGCTCAGGCCGCGATAACGCTCATTGATCGGCTGGAAGCTCCAGCATGACGACGAAGCGGCCCCGGCTGTCTCTTGATGCCTATGAACAAGGGGTTCGCGCGGCGCACTTGCCCACGCTGGCCCAGGCCATCACCCTGATTGAGAGTCGCGAACAGACCGACGAGGTTTTGGCTCAAGCCTTGTTAGCGCGCGTATTGCCGCTGACGGGTTCTGCTCGTCGAGTGGGCATCACCGGAGTTCCTGGGGTAGGCAAGAGTACTTTTATTGACGCCTTGGGCATGAAGCTGCTGGCGCAAGGGCATCGGGTGGCAGTGCTTGCCGTCGACCCGTCGAGCAGTCTCACCGGCGGTTCTATTTTGGGTGACAAAACGCGCATGGCGCGGCTCTCTTTTGCGCCCAATGCTTTTATTCGCCCTTCACCCAGCGGCCTTTCACCTGGGGGCATTGCCAGGCGCACCCGAGAGACCATGTTGTTGTGTGAGGCGGCCGGCTTCGACGTCGTGCTGATAGAAACAGTCGGCGTTGGGCAGGGCGAGACTGCAGTTGCTCAGATGGTCGACTTTTTTTTGGTGCTCATGCTGCCTGGCGCTGGAGACGAGTTGCAGGGCATCAAAAAAGGCGTGCTCGAATTGGCTGATGCCATCGCGGTGAACAAGTCTGATGGAGATGGCGCTGGCTTGGCACGACTGGCGCTGGCCGATCTCAAAGCCGCGCTGCGCTACCTGCCCCGTCGGCACACGGAATGGCAAGCCAAAGCCCTTTCAATCTCAAGCAGAACAGAAGATGGCCTCGATGCGCTGTGGGCGTTGATCGAGGAACACCACGCTCTATTCGAGCGCACTGGCGCTTTGACGCTTTTACGAGCACAACAGCAACTGGCGTGGATGTGGGGCCTCATCAATGAACGCCTTGAGCATGCCTTTCGAGTGGAACCCAAGGTTGCCCAGCAACTTCAGCGCATCGAAGCAGAGGTTCGCGCCAATCGAATGACTCCGACTTCGGGCGCAGATCAACTTCTGACGGCTTTTGGTGTGCACATCATTCGATCTTGAGCGAGTTGACGCGTACACTGCGCACCAGCCGTGCCGACCCTGAGCTGCTTCTTCGCGATCTACACTGAAGGGGAATCACTCCTAGACTCTTTTCCTGCGCCAACGGGGACAGACGTCTTTCTCGCTGAGATGAGTGAGTTGACGCTGCCTTCAGCCAGCGACGAACTCTACGGGCCTCACGCCACCATCTTTTCTCGATTCAAACCTCGCCGAGGTTTTTTGCTCGGTTTTCGTCGAGAGCTGAAGGGGAGAGGTGAGCCTTTTTTTAACGAAGTGCGCAGCGCCTTGCTTCACGCAACCACGGGGCTCAAAGGAGTTGGGCTCGACGTACTGCGCCTTTGGCCTTTTCCTCTTGAACTTGCTCATGAGGTGCTGCCGGAAGACTTTCTGCCCGAAGATGTGTTCTCAGTTGGTTTTACTGAGATGGGCGATCATGGTTTGCGTGCAGAGACCATTGGGCTTTCAAAAGTCGGCCAACGGGAGATCACTTTTGAGTTTGCCGAACATGCGTTGATCGAAGAAGCCGCGCTGATGTGTGGGCATTTGGCTGACTGGTTGCTTGAGCACACCCAACGCATCGAGCACGGCCAGGCCATGTCTTTTGGTTTTGATCGAATCACCTTTCTCTCTGCAGAAGGGGCAGCAGGAGGCCCTTTTCGCGGGTGGCACCCTCCATTGGTGCAGCGCCTTTTACCGCAAGAACTTTTCCCCGGAGTAGGGGTGCTTGAAGTGCATGTTTGTCCTCCGGGCAACGGTGAGCTCCGCGAAGATCTCACTGGCGCGCTGCGCCGAGCCCTTGAACAACGGCTGCTCCTTGATGAACTCGACCTCACCGGAGATTCACCGCACGCTTCATGCACCGCGCAAGTGAAGGGCTTCGTGAAGGCGCTGAAGAACTTGGTGGCCACGCGAGAAGAGTCAATGTCTGCGAAAGACAGCGGTTGGCGCTTTCGCTGCACCATTGATGGCGGGGCGGTAGAACCTGGCGTGACAACCTTGGTTGACTTGGCGCGGCGAGCTCCTGAGTTGGTGCGCTTTCTGGCGCTCCCGCATGGGGTCACCCTCACGTGGGACGCGGAGGGCGAGCTGGAGATTGATTCTTCTCGAGTACAACTCCTCGAGGAGCCATGAGCGGTCTGTACTTCGGTGAGCTCTACCTTCGGTCGACTCGTCCATTTCTTTCAGACGTCATCACCAAGGCCGAGGCCAGGTTCTTGCGCACCAATTTGCCGACGGGCCGATTGCTGGATGTCGGATGTGGCCATGGTCGCCACTTGGCTCATATTCCGGCCGTTGGGCTCGACTTCGATCAAGGTTCCCTCGTCGAAGCCAAACAATGGAGCCCGGTGGCGCGCGGTGACTTTAGAGCCCTGCCTTACCGCACCGGTGCTTTCGCAGGGGCCTGGTGTTGGTACAACGCCTTGAACACACTCGAAGATGATCAAATGCCATTGATGCTCAGCGAAATTGCTCGATGCGTCGCCGCCGGAGGCACGCTGCTCATTCAGGCGACGAGTCTCGAATACGCCAGGGCACAACCCGATGCCGGCTTTGACGGCCCCTTACCCGATGGGAGCCATCTGGTTGAAAAGGCCTGGTTCGATGTGGATCGACGTCGTGATGAAGTTTTCCGCCAGCTTCAATTGACCGATGGGAGAGTGTTGGAAGCCTCGTTCTTCATTCGCTACTACGGCCTCGACGAGTGGAAGGCCTTACTGTCCGAAGCTGGCTTTGAAGTGGGGTGGTCCGTAGGAGGAATCGACGGCGCACCGTTCACCGATGCCTCTTCTGACCTCATTGTCGGTGCGAAAAAACAGGGCTGAAAAAGTTTCTTATCGGCTGCGCGCACGCTGCCTGGTTTTGGCGCTTTCACGCACTCGGGCATGCGGCTGCGCCCTTGAGCCTTTGCCCTTCGCGGCGGCCAAACTTCGTTCGAGCGCGTCAGTGAGATCTTTAATGTGTTCGCGCTCTTCAGGCTCGGGCACCACGACCGCCTTGCCCTGATCTTTCTTTTTAATCAGATCGAGCACCTCATCGCGGTATGTATCGCGATACTTCGACGGCTCAAACGGGCCACTCATCTGCTCAATCAACGTCTCGGCCATCTTCACTTCCTTCGCCGATGTTTCGGGGTGCTTGACCGAAGGCGTTTCAACCACTTCATCGTGGTAGACCATCGTACTGAGCATCAGGCCCTTCTCGAACACCCGCACCAACGCCAAATGTTCCTTGGTGGAAAGCACGATGCGACCCATCGCCGCCTTCTTCGCGTTCTTCAGCGCGGCCACGAAGAGGGCGTACGCTTTCCCCGCGGCCTTGCCGTCGGGTAGCACGTAGTAATGACGTTCGAAAAAAACGGGGTCAATTTCTTCAACTTCCACGAAGGCTTCAACGTCGATGAGCTTGTCTGCTGCGGGCCGCAGTTTTTTCAGTTCGTCCTGGGTGATGAGCACGATGCGGCTTTTGGTGATGGAATGGCCCTTTACTACGTGCTCAAAGGGAACTTCTTTCCCATCCTTCTCGCACACGCGCTTCTCGTGAATGCGGCCGCCATCAGCATCGTGAAATAAGCTGAAGCGAACGTCTTGTTGCCGCACGGCTGGGGTCAGACTGACTGGAATATTCACCAACCCAAAACCGATACTGCCCTTCCACATAGGGCGACTCATGGGGACTACTCCTTTCGCTCATTGATCTTCGGTAACCGTTGTTGAGTGGCCAGCGCGGCCGCGAAGAGATCTCCGTGTTCCTTGATGCGGGCCGGCATGGTCTTGATGGTGAAGTCAGCGGCATTCAGATGGGTGTCCACTTCGTCCCAGGAAAGCGGGGCCGAAACACAGGCACCTTCCACTGCGCGAATCGAGTACGGCGCGACCATCGTCTTCAAGCGGCCATTCTGATCTGCATCGAGGTACAGCCGGCCGTGACGATTTTTCTTCATGCGTTCCACCGTCAACTTGTCGGGAAAGCGCTTCGCCAATACTCCACACACGGCAGCGGCGAAGTCGTGCACTTCTTCATGACTGTGGCCCGGTGCTAACGGTACGAACACATGTAAGCCGCGCTTGCCCGAAGTCTTCGGCACGCTTTTAAGCTTCAATTCTTCGAGCAGACCTTTCAGTGCAAGCGCGGGCTCAATGGTATCGGTGATGCTGTCACCCACGGGGTCGAAGTCGAACGCCACCCAATCGGCTTCTTCCAAACTCCCCAAACGGCATGCGGGCATGTGCAGCGTGAGTGCCGATTGGTTGGCAAGCCAGAGTAAGTCTTCCCGGCCCTGCACAATGAGGTGTTCCACTTTGCGATCATCGTGCTGCACCTCGGCTCGGCGAATCCATTTCGGAGCCGACGCAGCGTGCTGCCGGTAGAAGCCCGGCGCGGCAATAACTTTGGGCCACTGCTGAAACGAGAGCGGCCGCTGGGCGAGCGAAGGCAGCATCACCTCTGCCACCGCCTCGACGTATTCGCGCACATCAACCTTGGTCAGTTTGGAACGTGGGAAGAGGACCTTGGTGCCATGGGTGAGCGGCACTTCCACGTGCGCCTCTGCTGCCGGTTTGTCTTCGCGCAAGCCTTGAAAGGAAGGGTGACGAAGCCGCCCATCACGCGTCCACTCGGTGAATTGGAGCTGCGCCAAGTGCCGCGGCTTGACCCAATGGGCTTTTCGCACCCGAGGCGCCCCCTCTATCTGCGCCGCTTCCACCTCATCGGCTTTGAGTAGCTTCCACAACCGTTTGCGCATCGGTTGATCAAACCCGGTGCCTACTTTGCCCGCGTAAACCCAGTCCTTACCTTTGCGCGTGGCTAGAAACAGGGCTCCAATTTCTCGCCGGCCATTCGAAATAGGAGAAAAGCCTGCAATCACCAGTTCCGCGTTGCCCGACACTTTCAGTTTGCGCCAATCTTGGCTGCGCACCATGCGGTACGGAGAACCGCGTCTCTTCGCCACCAGCCCTTCCAAGTGACGAGCCCGCGCGGCTTCAAGTGCCTCTTGTTCGCTGCCTTCAACCCGCTCTGCGAGAACGATGTGCTCGTCGACATTCGAAATGAGAGAAGTCAACAGCTCACGGCGTTCTTCCAATGGGCGCGTTCGTAAGTCTTCGCCTTCCAGCCACAGCACATCGAAGGCCACGAAGCGATGCGGGGTATTCGGTTCTCCAAGCAACTCAAAGCGAGAGATGCCCTGTTCGTCGAGCGCTACCACTTCGCCGTCGACAATCGCTTCCCCGGCAACCACAGTTTGCAGCGCGGGAATGAGGAAGGGAAAGCGCGACGTCAAATCGATTTGGTTGCGCGATACCGCCGCCACTTCACTACCGCTGCGCGCGGCGATAGCGCGATAGCCATCGTATTTAACTTCGTACAGAAACTCGTCTTCCGGAGCGCTGCCCCATTCGGACAGTACCGCCAACATGGGGCTTTCAATCTTCATCACCAGCGCTTCGGCTTGAGGGTGCACCGCCCTCAGCGTGCTCTTGCGCACCGGCCCACGCGTCACCTTGCGGCCGCTTTTTACCGATTCGGGCCGCTGTTCCTCGACGTCGTAGGCTTGCTGCTCCGTGCCGTCTTTCGCTTTGAAGCAGAGCCAATTCTGTTTCTTGCCTTCGCCGCGGGTGCGCACCAAGTGCCAGCCACCTCGCAGCTTTTGACCTTCGAGCTGAATGTGCAGGTGCCCTTTACGGCGCTGTTGCTCTGCTTGGCCCGGGGGCACGGTATCATAGGTGCCTTCGTCCCAAATCAGAGCGTCGCCAGCCCCATATTCGCCGTCAGGAATACGGCCTTCAAAATCGGCGTATGCGAGCGGGTGATCTTCCGTCTCGATCGCCAGGCGCTTTTGCGCCGGGTCGTAACTCGGACCTTTCGGGCAAGCCCAACTGGCCAGCACTCCACTCATCTCTAGACGAATGTCGTAATGCAGGCGGTTCGCGTCGTGTTTGTGCACCATGAATCGCAGGTGCGCCGATTGCTGAGCCGCCTCTTCTGCAGGGGGCTCGGGAGTGACCGCAAAATTGCGCTTCGCCGCGTAGCGCTGAAGTGCTTTGCCCATGTGCAGCTCCAAAGTGGTGTGTGCTGTTTCGCTTCACATGCACATCGAACGCCAAGGTGACGCGGCGGCGCCTCGGCACATGGCGCGGCGACTCGCGAAGGCGCCCCGAGCAACGCGCGAATGATCGGTGCAGTTCAGCCAAGCGCGGCAGTTTTGCGCCGCACACACGTTCAGGCGTCATTCATCACCGGGACCGCCGTTATTTGTGCACCATCGGTCGTCGCTTGATCATTTATTCAGCCAGGTTTCATTGCATCGTGACCCGCTTGACCTGGGCATCGGGCTCGCGGCCTCAACTGCCCGATGGGCGAGAGTGTTGGAAGCTGCTTCCTTCATCCGCTACTATTGCCTCGACGAGTGCAAGGCCTTCCTGACAGAAACTGGCTTGCAGTAGGGTAGGTAGCCAGAATCGACGGCACGGCATTCACCTGAAACGTCGTCTCATCTCATTGTGGGTGCAAAAAGGCAGGCCTGAACGGTGATGCTCGAGTCGATGCCCAAACGGGTTGAGGTCTACGAAGTCGGCCCGCGTGACGGGTTGCAGAATGAATTGCGTACCTTGGTCACTGCGGAAAAAGTGCGCTTGATCGAAGGCCTCATCAACGCGGGCCAAAAACGCATTGAAGTTTCCTCTTTCGTTTCACCTCGGTGGATTCCGCAATTGGCTGACGCTGAGAAGGTGTTCAGCCAACTCCCTGCGCACGAAGGGGTGACATTTTCGGCGTTGGTTCCCAACCTTAAAGGCCTCGAACGCGCCAAGGCAGTAGGCCTGAAGGAAGCAGCCGTATTTTTGTCAGTCACCGAAAGCCACTCGCAAAAGAACATTAACAAGTCTGTCGACGAAGCCATCAACACTGCTCGTGAAGTCACTCGAGACGCCTTGGCGGCCGGCATGCGCGTGCGTTGCTACCTTTCGACGGTGTGGGGTTGTCCGTATGAGGGGCTGACTCCGGTGGCGCGAGTCGTCGAGGTGATTCGTCGACTGGCTGACTTGGGCTTTTACCAATTGTCATTGGGCGACACGATTGGCGTAGGGACGCCGTTTCAGACGGCGCGCATCGTCGAAGAAGTGTCGAAAGTGCTTTCACTGGACCAAATCGCGCTGCATTTGCATGACACCCGAGGCACCGCGTTGGCGAATGCATTGGTCGGCATGAGTCTGGGGGTAACGACCTTTGACTCAAGCATCGGCGGACTGGGAGGGTGCCCTTATGCTCCAGGAGCCGCCGGCAATCTGGCCACAGAAGACCTGGTGTACATGCTGCAAGGCATGGGAATTCATACAGGTATTGACCTGAATCGCTTGGTTGATGCGGGCCAGCTGGCGCAAGAATTGATCGGCAGAAAACTCTCGGGGAAATACCTGCAAGCTGCCCTGGGTGAACGAGAAAAACAGGCGAGTCGGTCCCATTCGTAAAATGAGCTGCCGCTTTTCTTCGGTCGACAAGTTGTCTAGAGACCGAACATGCTGACTACGAATATCCGCCTGGGGCTGACTTTTGACGATGTGTTGCTCTTGCCTGCCCTGAGCAC
>JAYUVR010000396.1:0-5721 GCA_043753955.1 Archangium sp.
GCCCAGCCCCTTCACCGTCACTGTCCTTCTTGATGCCGTGCGAGACGTAATTGAGCAAGTCGTAGCGGGAGATGCCTTCTTCTTTAAGGAAGAAGAGCGCTTGCGAATCACTCTCGCGGAAGAGCGCGATCAGCACGTCCGCCGAATCCATCACTTTTTGTTCAGCTGAAAGGGCGTGAAAGGCAGCGCGTTGCAACACCCGTTCGACGCCAATGGTTTGTTGTGGTTCAGCATCAGAACCATCGGGGAGCCGCTCGACCGTTTCATCGAGAAATGTTTCGAGGCGCAACTTCAGGCGATCTGCTTTGGCTCCGCAGGCCTTGAGCACTTCGCTGGTGCGCGGGTCGCGTAAGAGGCCAAGTAAAAGATGTTCGAGCGTCAGATATTCGTGACGCATGCGCTTGGCTTCCGCGAGTGCGAAACGAATGGCTGCTTGCAGTTCTTTGGCAATGATTGGAGAGGCCATCTGTTTCAGAGCTCCTCTGGCTCGATAGACAGCTTGAGCGGGAACTCATGTTCCTTCGCCAGCTGGTGGGTCTTGTTGACTTTGGTTTCAGCGATTTCTTTGGTGTACAGCCCAGCGACGCCCATGCCGGTGCGGTGCACGCTGAGCATGATCAACATCGCGTCTGATTCAGTCTTATGGAAAACCGATTGAAGAACGAACACCACAAATTCCATGGTGGTGTAGTTGTCGTTGTGAAACACAACTTTGAAGAGGGGCGGCTTTTTGAGCTGCTCCTTTTTTTGGGTTTGGGTGGCTACGCCACTATCGCCGTCGTCCGAACCCGGACGATGTTTGGTTGCCATGACGGCCCAAAGGTAACAGACGAAACGCATTGATGCGGTTGCTTGTCTTCGAGCGCTACACTGTTCGGGTGGGTGAAACAGGTCTGTTGACGAGGTGTTGTCACGCGAGCTCTGCTGCGCCATGTGCTGCTCGCTCTCGCGCTGACTTCCGTGTTTGCTCAAATTCCCCCGCTGGTGGTCGTCATCGATATCTCTGCTGATGACGCCATCTACGAAGACGTTTCGCGGCAGTACGCGCAGGCATTGGCTGAATCGCTGACACATGTAGGCGTTGCGGCCGTGAGAATTGATGAGGCTGAGCTCCCAGCTGACGGGTGTCGACTTGGACCGTGTCTCGGCGTACTCGGCCGCGGAAAGGGGGCACTGGCGGTAGTGACGCTCGATGCGGAACAGGTGTCGGAGACGAAAAGCAAAGTGGTGGTAACGGTGATGCGTTCGACCAATGGCGAACCACTGGCTGGAGGTCGTTACGAGTTGATCAACGGCACCAAGAAGCCGCCTAAAGGGCTGACTGCTTTTTTGACTCAAGCGAAAAAGGCGATGGAAAAACTGAAGGTCGCCAAGGCGATAAAAGGGCAACCATGACTTCGCTCGATGCACCCGCGATGCAACTGATGCAGGCTTCATTGAATTCTGCTCAATCGGAATTTGTGTCTCGCTTCCCTGGAGAATCAAACGCTCGGCAACCCATTCACGTGGTGTACGGCGGAGCACATCTTTTCAAGGCCGAGACTGCACAGAAACTCGGCGCGTTGGCTCGCCAGTCATTGAACGATTTTGCTCCGCACGCGAGCGCATTGGGTTCTGCTTTGGGTCTGAGTGACGCGCTTGCAGAACGCGTCTACCCGCGAGTGGTCGAGAAATTACAGCGTGAAGCGGTAGAAGATTTTCGAATCGATTTTGAAGATGGCTATGGGCATCGCTCCGATGAAGAAGAAGACGGTCATGCGGTCGAAGCAGCACAACAGGTGGCGCGGGGTTTTCGAGAGAAGTTGTTACCCGAATGCATTGGTATTCGAATTAAGCCGTTATCGGCTGAGTTGGGGTTGCGCGCGATTCGTACGCTCGACCTTTTTTTGACCACGCTGATGAAGGAAGGTTTTGAGGGCCGTCTGCCGTTGATTACGTTGCCAAAAGTCATTTTCGCAGCGCAGATCTCAATTTTGGTGAACGCGCTCTCAAGTTTGGAAAAAAAGCTCGGCTTGGCGCATGGTTCTTTGCGGATTGAGTGCATGGTGGAAGCGGCGCAAGGTTTGATTGATGCTCAAGGCCGCGCGGTTTTACCGCAGATTCATACGGCTGCGGACGGGCGTCTCTATGGAGCTCACTTTGGGGCGTATGACTACACTGCATCACTCGACATCACTGCGGCTGAACAACGCATGCGTCACCCCGCGTGCGATGCGGCGCGAACGCAGATGAAGCTCGCCTTTGCGGGCACGGGTGTCTTCGTGAGCGATGGAGCGACCACGCATTTACCTATCGCCCCGCATCGAGGGCCTGCTTTGACGCTCGAACAGAAGCACGAAAATGAACGCGCGATTCACGCAGCGTGGCGAGCCTCTGCTGAAGACATTCGGCACTCCTTGGCCAATGGGTTTTATCAAGGGTGGGACCTCCACCCAGCCCAGTTGGTGGCGCGCTACGGCACCGTGTTTGGTTTTTTCCTCGAAAGCCTGGCCCCTGTCACGGTGCGACTTGCCAATTTTGTTTCCCGACTGGGGCAGGCCACACTTTCTGGCCATACCTTCGATGACGCCGCGACCGGGCAAGGGCTTCTCAATTTTTTCTTGAGAGGACTTTCGTGTGGTGCGCTCACTCAAGCCGAAGCCGAAGCGACGGGGTTGACTTCAGAAGAGCTGAAGAGTTGGTCTTTCGCATTCATCGCTTCCAACCGTCGGCAGTAAGCAATTTTGAACTTTGCACGGTGAGACACCTCAGTTCGCGAGGAGCGTGAAGATTTTTTTAGCGCCCGGGACGCACGTATTTTCTGCTAGCAACAGGTGCAAATTTGGCCGACCAAAGGACAGAACGATGCGGGTGCACGTGAAGTCACAAAAGCTCTTACTGCTGATTTCTTGTCTCTTGATGTGCAGTTCTGTCTGGGCGGCCGATTGGAATGCTTCGTTCAGCCCGGCTTTGGTGTCGTCGTTTGTTGACCCCGATGCGGTGCTCTTGGTGGTCAGCGCGGGCACACCTGCTACCGAGGCGCGGGCTGCGGCTCGAGGGCTTGAGATGGCGGCGAGAACGCGCGCGCACTTGGTGATGGACAGTGCCGCTTTAGGTAACGTGAGTGCGAACGCTGACGAAGTGATTCGCCAGAATGCGATGGCGCAACCGTGGACGCTGCTTGCCATTGTGCGAGCTTTTCCGGGGCGAACTGCCGCTACGGCAGTGATTGTGGTGTATGACAAGGCGGGCGCGGTGCGGGCGTCGATGACAGCGACGCGGGGAGAACTGGCCGTGCTGCGACCCAGTGGCGCCGGCATGTCACCCAGCGAGTTGTCTGGGCCGGGTTCAACTGATGTTCCCTCGGTTCGCCCTCCGTTGGTGCAGGCTGATGTCAGCGCTGGCCCGGCCGTCCCGCCGACAGAGATTCCTGTGGCAGTTGAGGGAACTGACGCGCAAAACAGCGCAGCTCAAGCCGAGTACGACGCCAACAAGATTCATTTTGGTCAGGTGCTGAAGCGCGACTGGCCTGCCCGAGCTTTCGATGGAACCTGGTTGGGGCCCAACAGAGTCTCGACCGAAGTGGTGTATGAAAAATTGGGCCGCAGAGACCTCATCGACGCACGACGGTCTCGCGCGGCGCTCAAGTTGGCTTTGGGTATCGGCGCAGGAGCCGCGTTCGTGGGTACAGCGACAGCAGTATGTGTTCCCTTTGGTTTTGCCGCAGGGTGGTGCCAACCGAGAACTGAGGCCATCATCGTCGGTGCGTCTGTGGGGGCGCTCGGCGTGGGGCTATTGGTTGCGGCTATTGCCATACCCAGTGAAGGCATCAGTTCCAAGGCGCTGGTCGAATTGATTGAACGCCACAATGTGGCGCTCAAAGAAAAGCTCGGTTTGACGTCACTTCAATTCGTGCCTCGCTTTGATTCGCGAGGGGCCGGGTTGCAGATGGTGGCTACTTTCTAAAACGTCTAGCGTCCTACGCGCGGGGGCAGCGGAGGGAGTGGGCCCCCGAAGACTGAGGTGGGTTCGCTTGCGGTGAGGGCGCTTCCGAATTCAACCCGATTGCCACCCTGTTCCATGGCCGCTGTGAGCCCGTCTTGAGCTTGGCGAGCTAAGTCTGAAAACCCATATTCACGGCCGGGTTCTCCGGCAGCGACGCCGACAGAGATGGTGGGGTGAATGATGGTTTTGGCCATTTGTAATGATGCTCGTGCGACGCGCTCACAAATTCGGCGGGCGACGATGAGCGAGCCTGCGAGATCTGTATGCGGCATCAGCAGCAACACGCGCTCGTTGGAATATTGAACAGGATAGTCGGTGTCGCGCAGAGACCTCCGCATGGCGAGGGCCAAACCGCCCATCAATTGAGAAGTGCGTTCAGCGTTGAGAGGAACGTTGATGGGGTCAAAGGCCACCAATGCGAGCGCTAAAGGAAACCCGTATCGGCGCGCTCGTTTGACTTCAACGAAGAGCATCTCTTTGAAATGAGCAAAGGTATAAAACTGAGTGGTGGGGTCGATGATGGTTTCAGTGACGCGCGCCGCAGTTCGTCTGGGATGAGCGGTGTTTCGTTCAGCCAGTCTCACTCGCAAATCATTGGCCGAGATAGGCAGCGGCAATACGGCATCTGCCCACGGTGCTTTGAAGCCCTTCGATTGACCTGCAAATACAAGCGCGTTTGGGGCCTGACGCCGTATGTCGCGCACGGTCCGGGTCGGACTTCTAAGAGAGCTTCCCAGCACTACCAACTGCTCTGCACTCAATTCTTCTGGCGCTCGTGCTGGGGACACTTTCAACCCAGCCTTCTTCAAAGCATCGGCAATCACTTTGTATCGGGCCGCCTGAGGCTCAATGACGGCGGCGAGTTTGATAGACATGTACGAGAGACTCCCTTCAAGGCCTGAAATTGAAGACGCGACTGATGCTATCCTCCCTCGAGACGAAGTGCTTAAGCGAAGGCGAGGGCAATTTAAAATGTCGATGTGGCTCGCGCTGATGTTGGTCGCCAACCCGTGGTCGTCGATGAATGACGAACAGCGAGCTGACGCGATGGCGCAGTTGCAAACATTGCCCACGCTGCGTGAACGCGTGCTCGAAGCTTCGCGGCGATTTGTGGGCACGCCTTATGTCCTTTCTCCTTTGGGTGAAGGTGAAGGGCTTGATGCGGACCCTTTGCTCCGCTTCGACGCAGTCGATTGCGTCACCATGGTTGAAGAATCCATCGCGCTGTCGACAGCTACGCCTGAATCGCTGAGTGAGGTGCTCACTGCGCTTCGGTATGAAGGACCTCCGAGCTGGGAAAATCGCCTTCACTTGATGGAAGCGCAGTGGTTGCCACAAAATATAAGGCGTGGGCTTCTTCGCGATGTCACTGCGCAGTGGGGCGGCGCTCAGACTCGGCGGGTGAAAAAGGTGCTGTCGGTGGCCAGTTGGCAGACCACGAGTGGGAAAGGGCTCAAGTTGCCAGAGTCGCTACAGCCCAAAGGGACCTTTGAGCTCGACTTGATTCCCGCAGAAGCCGCGGTGAAGGTGTTGACGCGCGTGCCAGCAGGAGTGCTGGTGGTGGTGGTGAGGGCCGATAAGCCCTCGGCAATCACTCGCGTTTCGCACGTGGGGGTACTGGTGCAAAGCCCCCGAGGCCCGGTGCTGCGCCATGCTTCACGGACCATGAAGCGGGTGGTTGATGAGCCGCTCCATCGGTATCTGCGCCGCAATTTAGATTTCGGTCAGTGGACCATC
>JAYUVR010000397.1:0-12266 GCA_043753955.1 Archangium sp.
CGAAATCAGACCTGATTGGATCTGTGAAGTCGTCTCAGCGTCTCACGCAGCTCATGACCGAGTAGTAAAAATGCGCGCCTACTACCAAAGTGGAGTGCCGCATTATTGGCTGATCGATCCTCGAGATCGGACCCTCACCGTGCTGCGTTATGAGCAGGGCGGCTATCTCACCGTGCTGGTGGCCTTAGAGCAGGAAGTCGTCTTCCCTGAGCCATTTGAAGCCGAGCCGTTTGATCTCCGCACCATCTTTGGTGATGCAGACGAAGAACTGTAACTAACTGGCTGTCTTCTCCGACCGATGCCCTATGGTGCCTTCGTTTTGCACTTACGAGGGGTCGACCACTATGGAATTTTCCTTCGCCGGCTTGATGTTCGGAGCATTGGCCTGGTTTCTTTTGCGGTACGTGATTTTTGGTTTCTTCACCGTCAACCAAAATGAACGAGCAGTGAAGACGTCTTTTGGTCGAGCTCAACGTCTGACAACGACGACTCTCGAAAACCCCATGGCCGAGTACCTGCGGCCTGACGAGCGAGAACGCTATTCTTACCCGCAGCTCTTTGTGATTCAGCCGGGTGGGCCCTATTTCAAATGGCCTTGGGAAAAGGTGTACAAAGTATCCATCGCCACCGAGACGGTGAATCTGGCGTTTGATCCCGAAGATGCCAACGCCAACAACGGCGGCAGAGAGCTCGACGCGGTCACGAAAGATCAACTCAATATTGGTTTGGTGGGCCAACTCCGCTTTCGGGTCAGCGACCAAAATCTCTACGCATACATCTTCGGAGTGAAGCGGCCGCTGGTTCATGTACTTGGCTATTTCGTTTCAATTTTGCGGCAGAAGATTGCTTCGTTCGAGGCGCCAGAGCCGTTGCTCGATGCTCCACACATCGGCGCTCCTCTGAACGCGGGTGACTTGTCTGCGGCCGCCGGAGTTTCAATCAATGACTTGCGCAAAAATCTTCGTCTGCTCAATGAAGACATGGACAAGGGGTGTATGTCTTCTACCGCGCGCTACGGCATCGTGCTTGATGCATCGCTCATCACGGGAATAGACCCCCCGCGCGATGTCGAAAGTGCATTGGCTGCGATCAACACCGCCCACAACTCGGTCGGAGCCGAAGTCTCACTGGCCCAAGCCTCAGCAGATCAAAAATTGGTGCAATCGCGCCGGGCGGTCGAAATTCAAACACTCAATGCACAAGCCGAAGTCGAACCGTTGCTGCAGCTTGCCAATCAACTCAATGAGCTCAAGAAAAATGGCGGCTCAGGCGTACTCAACGCGTATGTCAGAAACGTCAAACTGACTTTGTTCAGCAAAGCCAAAAACGCCTTTGTCGAGGTGAAACCATGAATTTCATTATCTCTGCTGTTATTGGCTTTGCGGTGTGTTTAGTCGGCGTGCCCTTGGCCCTCAGCGTGGCCCGCGCATTCGGCCTGTATACCGTCATCGAAGAGCGCCGCGCCCGAGTCTTCACGCTTTTTGGTGAGGTACTGGGAACCATCAGCGAGCCGGGGCTTCATTTTTTATGGGCCAAACTGGGTCTCAAGGCTGCGTTGATTCCGCTGTTTGGCAAAGTGCATGCGGTCGATCTCCGGCTTGACCAAGAGTACTTGCGCAGCCAGCCGGTCAATTCTGAAGAAGGCGCTCCCATGGGCATCGGCATTTGGTACGAGATGTATGTCAATGAACCGGTGTCATTCTTGTTCAAGAATGCCGACCCTCGCGGCTCGCTGAGAGCCAATGTGTCGAACGCCGCAGTCCGAACGCTTTCGAACATGAAACTCGGAGACATGCTTGAGACGCGGCACGTGATGAGTCAAGCCGTGCGCAACGAGGTGACACCGCGCTCGACTGAGTGGGGTTATCAACTGGGCAGCGTCTACATTCGCAAAGTGCACTTTCGCGACGTAGCGATGATTCGAGGCATCGAAGAGAAGGTCGTCAATCGGCTCAGGCAAGTGACGAGTGCCATCAGCCAAGATGGGCACAATCAGGTCAATATCATCAAGTCGTCAGCCGACAGCAAAGCGGCGGCCGAATTTGCCCGAGCCGCTGCGCAGCGGCCGTACATTGTGGGTAAAGCGTTGCAAACGATTTCAGCTGATTCCGAAGTGATGGAGGCGATGTTTGAATTGCTCGAAACGCAAAAGCTGCTCGAAAGTGGGGCTCCCGTGACGCTATTGCCGCAGGGTTCGGGCACCTCGAACATGCTCATGCCGTTATTGGCGGCGCAGAGCTCGAGGTAACCCGTTCGGGGAGCCCAAGTTCCCTTGCACTCTCACATCGCCGTCGTACTCATAGGCCCATGCGCACAGAACTTCGAGTCATTGAAGAAGGAACCGCGGAGTTCGAGCTCCCTCACGCCTGCCCCACCTGCGGCGGCGGGTTGGAACTGCGCATCTCGCCTGGCACAGCCCGAAGCTTTTGTGGCTCGTGTCACATCATCGGCAGGCCCCTTCTTCATCACGATGGGGTCAAAGGGTTTTCGTTAAACTTTCGTGACGTGGGCCTCGCGTAGCCCACGCCACTTTCGCAGTTAGAAGCCAGACCAAATGAAGTCGAGGGTCGGCAGAATGTTGTTGCTGCGAACGCGAACTCGCTCACTGAAGCCATCAGGTTGAGTCACGACACTCGTGGCTCCTTGATCGTAGTTGGCAAACAGCGCCCCCACAGTGATGCGACTGTATTGGAACACGGCGATGTCGAGGCCAAGGTGCGCGGTAAAGATGAAGGGTGAAATCGAAGCAGCTGGCCCCACACTGGTGCCAGAGACATTGATGTTCCCTTGTTGCCCCGTCACGTAGAGGTTGGCCTCACCTCGCAAGCGCAGGCGATCTCCGAAGGCGTGATCATAGGCCCCTCCGAAGCGCCCACAGAAACCCGTCAACGGGGCGGCAAAGAGAATTTCAAGCGGCGCCAAAAATGAATTCATCGGGGTCGCACTGTTGGGACCCATGGGAAGGCGGAAGGCGCCGTCGAGCCTGAAGGTCAAGACATCGTGTACGAGAAAGTCAGTCGAGACGAGCAGCGCCACACGCGGAATCAACATGTACCCGATGTTATTTTCGCTCGTTGCCCATGAAGGAAAGAGGAAACCCTTCATCAATCGCATCGCCAGCGTAGGCATCAATACGCCTGCTTCTGCAGTGAGTCGCACTCCAGTGGGAATAGCCCCAGCACCGACAGGTGATTTCAGAATCGCAAACCGCGCATCGAGGTGCGGAGCGATAAAGAACAACAGCGGGTTCGCCTGCAGTTCGAATCGATTGTGAAAGGCGATGCGCAGCGGGTTGAAGACGCCGACACTGTAGCTTCCCGCGTTACCCACATCGGCGGTGTCGCGCGCCAGCCGAGGTTCGGCGAAGGCAACAGACGCGAGTGTCAGAAAGACGAAAGAGAGCTTTTTCATGGCAGCTCCCAAGTTCCGACCACCGGGGCGTGATCAGAGAGCCTTTGAGGGTCGCCTGTTATGCCTCGCCTGCCGGGCTCTTGTAAGACATCGGTGTCAGCCCACGTTTCCCCCTTGCGAATGAACAAGTAGTCGAGAGTTCGGTTCCATCTGCCTGAGACTTTCTCATCGTTGACTGAATCAGGGCCGAGGACCGAGTGCGTGAAGTACTGCGCTTGTTGGGCTTCGCCGATGCCGTAACGGCTGAGGGGCATGTAGGACTCAAAGTCGGCGTAGAATTTTTTCATGACCGATGGGGTGTAAGGCGGTTGTTCGAAGTCAGTGCCTTTACTGCTCGCTCGCTCATCGAGGAAGCCAACCAGCCGCAATTTGCCCTCGCACGAGTCAGGTGTGCCGGCGTCAGCCTTCTCGTCGCAAACGGGCGGGAGCTCGTTGAAGTCACCGCCGATAACCCAGGGCAATTTTTCCTCTTTCAGCAGCTCGTAGATTTGTTGAATCTGTTTTTGTTTGGTGCCATCGAAATCGTAAGCCTCAGTGTGCACCACGTAGGCTGCGACGGTGCGCGCGTTACCGAGGTCGAGTTCCACTCGGCCTACTGCTCGTTTGATGTAGAAAGTCGAAGTGACGACATCTTGATCAGTGCGATCGACTTGGCGAATTCGTTCAGCTTTGGTGATGGGGTAGCGAGAGAAAAGGGCATTGCCCAAAGTGATTCGGCCGACGCCTTCTGATGGCACGTAGCGCGAGTTCCAGGTCTCGTCGAAAGCGGCGTAGCGGAGGTTGGTGTTCTCGAGAAGGAAACGCACCATGTCCACATAGGCGCTGCGCTTACTGTCGACTTCAATTTCTTCATTCATCAAGATGTCTGGGTCATATTCCTTCACCAGCGCTGCAATTTTGGTCAGACAATCGGTGACTTCAGTTTCTGAAAGCTGAACGCGATCGCCCCAGAAGTCGAACCAGAAATCGACTCGGCAGGCGCCGTATTTAACGTTCCACGCCATCACTTTGAGGCGAGTGGGGTTGGCTGGAGGAGCAGGGTGTTCAGCGTGGGCTTTGTACCGAGGCACGTCTTCGCGAACGAAGTCGAAAGGAGCTGCGATCCACTCGCAGCCGAAAAGGAAGAAGGGACACATAATGAGAAAAGGCAGAAGTCTTCGCATGGCGGTCGGCATGGTAGCGCCACCTGCGGCCACGTCGACGGTTAGTTATTCGCCGCCGACTTGCGTCTCGCCCCCCGCTCGCTTCAAGCCGAGGGCTTTCATCTTTTTGTAGAAGTGCCCGCGCTCGAGATCGAGCAGCCGGGCGGCTTCAGTGGCGTTGTCTTTGGTAAAGGCCAGGGCGCCCAAAATAATTTCTCGCTCGGCGTCTTCGACTTGGTCTCGGAACGTCTTGTCAGCGCGATAGCGGGGCGGCGGGCTGTGGGGTGCGAGGGGCAATTCGTTTTGGAGGACAGGTTCACTTTCGCCTTTCTTCCGCGGCAACATTGATTCGGCTTCAATGCCGCTCACCAGTGGGCCTTCACAGAGAATGGCTAAGCGTTCCACCAGGTTGCGGAGTTCTCGCACGTTGCCGGGGAAGTCGTAACTCGCCAACCGTTGCATCGCTTCGGGTAAGAGGCGCAGAGTCTTTCGACCATTTTTTCGGCAGGCTTCGTCGAGGAAGACTTCGATGAGGGCTGGGAGATCTTCTCTTCGTTCACGCAGCGCTGGGGCCTGAATGTGTACGACGTTGAGGCGGAAATAGAGATCTTCCCGAAAGCGATGTTGCTCAATTTCGTGCTCGAGATTCTTGTTTGTGGCGGCAATAACGCGCACGTCGACGCGAATGGTTTCGGTGCCTCCAACGCGTTCGAGTTCACCTTCCTGCAGGACTCTGAGTAATTTCGCCTGCATGGCCGCGGGCATGTCACCGACTTCGTCGAGAAAGAGGGTGCCTCCGTCGGCCAGTTCGAATTTGCCTCGGCGTGCGTTGACCGCGCCGGTGAAAGAGCCTTTTTCGTGGCCGAAGAGCTCTGATTCTATCAATTCGTGCGGAACCGCGGCGCAGTTGAGCTTGATGAAGGGGCCATTTTTGCGCTTGCTGTGTTGGTGAATGGCTCGGGCGATGAGTTCCTTTCCGCTGCCATTTTCGCCGGTGATCAACACCCGGCCTTCAGAAGGCGCCGCACGGGTGATTAGAGCGTAAATGCGCTGCATGGCCGCGCCTTGGCCCACCATGTCGAAGCGGCCGGCTTCTGAACGCAGCGTTTGAAGTTCTTCGACGACTTTTTGGTGCTCCAAGGCGTTTTTGAGCGCCAGCAGCATTCGGTCTCGTGAGATGGGTTTTTCTAAGAAGTCTCGAGCTCCCAGCTGGGTCGCTTTCACCGCGGTATCGATGGTGCCGTGCCCCGACATCATGATGACCGGCAATTCTTTTTTGAGCTCGCGCATCTTCGAAAGCGCGGTCAAACCGTCCATATCGGGCATTTTGACGTCCATCAGCACGGCGTCGATGGGGCGCGCTGCCAGCACATCGAGCGCCACCTTGGCGTCAGAGGCCAATTGCACCTGATAGCCCTCAAGTTGGAGCGCTTGGCTTAACGTCAACAGAATGTTCCGTTCATCATCGACGACGAGGACTGTGGCTGGCATTCGTGCTCCTGGTGCAGCGGTGAGGCTATTGTGCCGCGCTTTGGTGCGGGCGGGGGACAGCATTGGAAGGAACGTGCCACGGCTTTCACCTTGAGGCTGGAGGCGATGGCAGATAAAGGGACACGGGTTGCCGCACATCGCTTTTACGGAGACTTCCCATGCGCAAGATTGAACTCATCTTCGGCTTGTCAGTCATGACGTTGGTCTTGACCGGCTGCCCCCCTACGTACCCCAAGTGTGAAAGTGACGAACACTGCCAAGAGAAAGGTGAGGTCTGTGTTCAAGGTCAGTGCCAAGAATGCGCGACCAACGCCAACTGCAAAGACGGCTTCGTGTGCGACGCCAATCGCTGCGTCCCTAAGCCTGAATGCACCAATGATATGGGTTGTGGTCAGGGGAAAAAATGTACGAGCGGCAAGTGCATCGTTGCTGATACGCGAACCGAGTGCAGCGCAGATGATGACTGTCCGTCAGGCCAAGGGTGCGCAAAGGGCAAGTGCGTGACTTCGAGTGCGGGCCCGGCGTGCAGCTTTGACGCGGTTCGTTTCGATTACAACGAATACAACCTGTCGTCAGCGGTGCAGTCTTCTTTGGGTCAGTACGCTGACTGCATCAAGAAGGGCAACCTGCGATTCACTTTGGAAGGCCATGCCGATGACCGCGGCACCGACGAGTTCAACATGGTGCTTTCGCAGAAGCGTGCGGCCTCGGTGCGCAAGTATTTGGTGGACCTCGGTGTTTCGACCGGTGCGCTCGACACTGTTGGTTATGGCGAGAACAAGCCGGCGGTGAATGGCAGCACTGAAGACGCCTGGAGCGCCAATCGTCGAGTTGAGTTTAAGAAGCGATAATTCTTTTTGAGCCGTCTCCCCCAGCGCTTGGGGGAGATGAGACATGTTGCCGATACCCATGAGCAAGATCAGGAATCAGCGCAAACTGTCTGCAGAGCAGAGCGAGAGTCTGCTTCGAGCGTTGAAGGCTCGTTTCGAAAAGAACATGAGCCGTCACAAGGCCCTCAAGTGGGCCGACGTTCAAGTAAGACTCGAGACCAATGCTGCAAAGCTGTGGTCGCTGAGCCAAATGGAAGAAACGGGCGGGGAGCCAGATGTCGTCGGCTTCGACAAGAAGGCTGATGAATTCGTCTTCTATGATTGTTCAGCGGAAAGCCCCAAGGGTCGCCGAAGTATTTGTTTCGACTCTGAAGCGCTGGAATCACGGAAGGAAAACAAACCCGGAGGCAACGCTGTGGGTATGGCAGCTGCCATGGGCATTGAACTCCTGACTGAGGAAGAGTACCGAGAGCTTCAGAAGCTCGGGGAGTTCGATTTAAAGACTTCGAGCTGGCTGAAGACTCCTGCTGACATTCGGAAGCTCGGCGGGGCTCTTTTTTGTGACCGCCGCTACGACACAGTCTTCCTGTATCACAATGGCGCAGAGTCCTATTACGCAGCCAGAGGGTTTCGCGGTTCTCTCAGGGTCTAGCGAGGCGTCCCGATAAGGCCCGGATTCCGACCTTCAAGTACAGAAATGCGTGAACTGCTTCTTCTCGCCCGGGCAACTGTTCAAAACGGCTCATTGAAGGCGGCTAGCACCAACCCGATTGTGGGGTGGAGCCGGAGCAACTGTTCTCCCGAGTTTTGCAACAAGAGCATGTTCGCTTCGCGGATAGGGTCCGGCGCTAACTGCATATGCGCAGCGGTCTTGCGATACATTTCGCGTTCGCTAGCGGGGAGCGACTCGTCGCTGCTTTTAGAGAGGCTTTCCCTCTGCACTCGCGACATCTCGGCATATTGCCCTGACATCTCCGCTTCCGTTATTACAGCGACAAATTCTGCGCTCGATAGGTGTTCTTTTTTAAGCTGATCCAACAACGCCTTGAGAAGCTTTCGCTGTGCCAGTTCCTGCTTGATCATCCAATCTGAACCCATTGAGAGCGCAGACACTTCGAGAGGCGCAGTGAGCGGCATTACCGATTCCTGAATGGAAATGCATCGTTTCAGGCGGTCCTCGTGCAGCGAAAGAGACGCTCCCTCGCGCGGTGGATCGAATGGATACATTCGAATGAGCTCAGCCTCGTCTTTACGGAGCGATTCGAACGATGGTGTTCGGTCGGACGGTGTCATTTTCGCGCAACCTATCAGGCCCAGCAGCAGCAGACCGAAGTGACCTATTGCTCTGTTCCGATACATGTAATGTCCCACAAACCACCTGTGCTGGAGAAGATCAAGCGTCTGGCTTGGCGAGTCAGCGTGTACTCGTTTCAAATGATCTGCTTATGGCAATCATTGCTTACTAAAACGATACCGCATGCAATTGCTCTCTAGGAAAGTCGAGTTCGACGACGCGAACACTCCTTCAAGCAGCATGGACGGGAGCTGATAACACCAGCGATTTCCCCGCGCCCGTGCGCAAGCTGAATCGATCGAAGCCTCGCTGCACCAGTAAAGTGCCTCACCACACGGGCGTTCGAAGTTTGATGGAAGACGTTGCTTTCGAGGAGCGCGGCCGCCTTTCTTGCCACTGCGTCCGCTCCGAGATCGTCGAGCTGCGCTACGTCGTTCCGCCCGGTGAGCGCACGAAGGCCGGCCGCCAACGGCGATTCGTCGTTGGGCTCGATTGCGAAAAGGGCGCCATCGACGACTGCCTGCGCCATTCCATCTCCGGCGCACTGGTGTTGCATCGAGAACCTGCTCAAAGACCATGCTTCAGGCGGATCATCGTTGAGGTCCCCGATTGCGGGGGCTCAGTGCCACATCCGTCGCTTTGGTCCATCTGACAAAAGTGACTCAAGTGCATTTCGCCTTCGTTGCTAGGCCTCAGCAGCGGTCAGTTAATCCCCGGGTCACACACCCCATTGATGCAAACCTGAGACGCACATTGCGCGTTCCCCGTACAGGGTTGGCCAACGGGCAAGCCACAGATGCCATCGACACAGGGGCCGACACTGCAGTCAACATTGGTTCGACAAGCGGAGCCATTCGGCAACCCTGCTCCGCCATCGCCGAACCCGCCACCCTCGACGATGTCATCGTTGGGGCAACCATAGACAACATTCACCTTCGCCGTGGCATCGGTTGCCACGAGTTTGCATAAGGCTCCATAGAAGGTGACTCGAGTAGTAGCCGCCGAATAATCCCACCCGTTCGCATGCGACGGGTCGTTATTTTGAAGCACCCCATTCACATACACAAATATTTTGGTCGGGTCGGGAGGCACTTTGGCCAATTTGTACTCGCAACCTAAAGCGCCCTGCGCAATTTGCTGAAAGGCCGTTTCCAAAGCCGCTTCATTGTCCGCTTGATAGTACTTGGTTCGGCCCGGCCTCGGCGTTCCACCTGCCACAGCAATATCGGTCAAATTGCCACGGTCAACGGCTCCACCGAAACCAACCACAAAAGTCTTTATACCCTTATCCTGCAAATTGTTCCTCGCTGCGCGTTCACCGTCACCACCGCAGGTCTCAGTGCCATCAGTCACCAACATCACGTAGTTCGCCCGGCTGGTATCAGCCAACTCAGAAACCTGCCCCGCGGCCACCAAAACGGCGCCAATGGGAGTCTTTCCACCAGGAGAATTCATCGACAACTCACTGGCGACGGCTGACGCCTGCATGTCTGCAATGGGCACTGAAACCGGAGCAGGCTGACATTCATTCTGCTCGCTCACCGGAAAGAGCATCAAACCAAACCGTATCTGCGATTGATGTTGCTGCACGACTTTATTGATAGCGCCAGTGGCAATGTTCCATTTCGACACACCGTTGATGGGGTCCTTCATCGAACCTGACTTGTCAAAGGCAATAAACATATTGGAATCGACCTTGGTGGAAGCAAATAACTCTCCGCCACAATTGGAACCAGCGTCATCTCCCGCCGAAGGTCCGTCGACACAATTCCCAATGGCGTTACAGGTTTGACCGGCATTGCAATCAGCTTGAGTGCCACAGCCCCCAGTCGCAATACAACCACCCGAGGCAGAGCACTTCTGTCCCGCTCCGCAATCTGAGGCAGCAGTACAAGCCGCCGCACACGCTCCGTTGGCTAAACAAACGTTCGAGCTAGCGCACTCAGCGGTGGCCTGACACTTCCGCACGCATGTCTCAGCCCCGTTGCAGATTTGCCCCGTGGTGCAATCACCATCTGCTCCGCACCCCGACTGAGCAACACAGCCTCCCGCGGCTGAACATTTCTTACCTGCGCCACAGTCTGCGTCTGCCTTGCACGAAACGGCACATTTCTGAATAGCGAGACACGATTCATTGGCAGCGCATTCTGAGTTCGACTGACACAGTTCTGGCGAGTTCGCGCAAGTACAACCAGCCAAAGACAGGGCGAACCCAAAAAGTGCAACTCGGAAAAAGGTTTTGAGCATGTTTAAAAACACCTTTCAAAGATGGCCCTCGGCCCCTTGCTGAAATCCGAGTCTCGGAGGCTGACACAGCTCAATCATTCACACCAAGGTGCCGATGAGTGTCTTTGTCACACATGGCATGCATTCGCTTTTGAGCTTCCTGAAGATTCAACCTTTTGCTCGCAGATGGTGAGTCAAAAAGGAATCTCTTCTCTTCCGCTCTCATTCAGTGCAGCGGTATTGTGGCGCACTTCCTCTCTCGATCTTCAGCAACTCAATCGCGGCAGAGAGGCGGGAAATTTGATGTTGGCTGGCAAAACGTTGAATGGCGGGGTCGACGTAGGTGCTCGAGCCTCAGCGGCCGAGCCGTACGGTCCGTGTTTCCTAGGGTTATTCTTTCTTTGTCTTTTGTCTGGAAAGCTCAAGACGAGAGCGTGCTGTCTGTTGAACGGCTACCGTTCGGTCGATGACACTGCGACGCACTGACCTCCTTGGTAAGTGGAACGCGGGCCCAGAAGTTGATGCGTTTTTCCAATCTGTCGAATTTCGTGAAGACGGTACGGGAACTGTTCAGAGTGCAGGGGGCCACGCTCTTTGTTTACTCGCCGATTTCCGTTGGGAGTTCGAAGAACGCGGGGCCGTCGCGTTCAGCTTCGAGAAGACGGAACGTAAGCCTTGGCCGCCCTACAACCCAGCATCTTCAGCGAGCCCACACCGGATTCGCTGTGAACTTGAGGTCGGCGAGTTCCCTCTCCATGTACCAGCCGTCATGGGGCCAATCACTTACACGAGGCGGCTTCGATTCGACGAATCACCGCTTCCCCATGACGCGGTAAAATATCATGCGCAAAGCCACTTCTTCTCCGTCAACCAGATCGACCCCATGCAGTTCACTGTTTTCTACGCGCCCTCCAAGGCATCCGATGTGGTCCCTGACCCTCGAGAGGTAACTGTGGGCTGGCGGGAAAGACTCCTTCGCGCACGGCGTCTGCAGTTTATGCGGTTTCCTGGGACGAACGAAGAGGCGCGCGACGCCAGGCAGTGGATCCGTGTTGTGGCTGACAGCCACTTCTTATTGGAAATCTGCGTGGCGGGTGGTGACCGATCGCCTCTTGAAGAGATCGTTTGGTGCTTACCGGGCAGCAAAACGAAAGTCGTCGGTCAGTTGTCGGTTTCCGGTTTGAACGCACTCATGCTCAACGTAGGGAACCAGTACGTGGGAAAGATCGCTCGACATGCTGAGCGCATCGACCTCGTAGCGCCCGACGACGTTCTGGTGGCACAAGAAACCGCCGCGCCCTTGTGGTGCTCAGGCTTCGAACGTCCCGGCGAAGTTGTTTTGGCAACGCGTTCGCCCGCGATTCCGACCCTTGAGGAATTTGGCTCAGACCTCGAATTCAAAACTGACTGCTCCGAGGTTGAACGCTTGTTGTTAATTGGCGCATGTGTTGTTGCTCTCGAACGAGACACACTCAAGAAGCGATCGCAGTGACAGACGACTCTTTGATCGACGCATTGATCAAACCGAGATCAAATTCGCAGAAGGTCTCTTCAGAAGTCTCATTGCGACGAACTTGATTTCGTAAGTGGGCAAAGCGAGACGAGTGTCTACGGAAACTCGGAAAAAAGCGCATACCCTTGTCACATTTTGCTCACCTTCGCGGAGTCGCCAAGACGAACGCGGCCGACGAGTGGAATTTGGCCAATTGGACAAATCAATTTCTCCCCATGGTGCCGCCGATGCTCATCAGCAAGGCACCTGATGTCAGTCCTCCAACCAGTGAACGTGGGAGAGCAAAGAAAAGCGCCATGACAGGCAAAGAAATAATCAGTGCTCCCGCAAACGAAATGGCCTCACTCGGGTTTGTATTC
>JAYUVR010000398.1:0-14762 GCA_043753955.1 Archangium sp.
CGGTAGAGGCCGGCGATACGGGCCAAAACGAGGGTCGCCAGCATGTCTTCGTGACCATGCGCCATGCTGAGAACGAACGACTCGGCGCCGCCCCCTGCAGTGATCGCGCGAATGTGAGCCACGGCTTCCAACGCATGCATTCCCTGAGCGTTGGGCCGAGGCAGTACGCACTCGTCGTCGAGCGCACGCAAAAGCAGCGAGGCATCGAGCGCCGTGTCGTCTGAAAGACCAAGAGCGGCGCGAGCAGCATCGCGTACCCACGTCGCGGGCACACGAACGTCGAGCTTTGCCAGGTGAAAACCAAAAATCTCTACTTGCCGCGCCAGGGCACGCACCCGGCGGAGGCCCGCGCGCGTGCCGTTATTTTCGGAAAGCGAACGAGCCATGAGCTCGAGATCGGCCAGGAGCGCCGTGGGCTTCGAATACGCGTGGGCGGGAAAGTCGACGCTCGTGGCGCCGGCGTGACGCGCTTTGATCAACGCTTCATGAGTCGCCTCGAGGCGGGCGCGCGCAAAACGGAGCTTTCTTCGGTAAGGCTCTTCGTTCGTCGCCGCCTCGATGAGAGCCGATACGGCAGACGAGGGCACGTCGCGTGCGTCGCGCGCGAGCGATTGCAAGAGCTCATCGCTCACGCCGACACGCTTGGTGCTCTGCGAGAGCGCCTCGCCGAGCGAATCGAGCATTCCCAGATATCGCCCTACGATGCGGCTCGCCTGAGCGAACGCCGTATCGAGCGCAACTTCCGGCGTGACATTGGGGTTGCCGTCCATGTCGGCTCCCACCCACGAGCCAAAACGAAGAACCGTCGACGGCACTCGAAGAGGCTCCCCCCCGATGGCGGCACCGACGTGGCGCTCGAGTTTCTCGAAGAAGCGCGGAACGAGCGGGAAGAGAACTTCTTCGAGATAGAAAAGTGTATTTTTAACTTCGTCGCTCACGCGGGGTCGTTCAGCGCGGATCTCGTCGGTCTGCCAGAGCGTCCCAATCTCTTCGCGAAGCGCCTCAGCCAACTCGTCGCGTTCCTCGGGAACCAGTTCGCTCCGTTCGCGCCGCGTGAGAAGGCTTTCGATGCGACCGTGTTTGCCGAGCACGGTACGTCGCTGCGCCTCGCTCGGGTGGGCTGTGAAAACGAGCGTGACGGACAAGCGAGCAAGAACCTCCTCGAGCTGCTCTCGCGAGGTAGGCCGCGCGAGGTCACCGAGCTCGAAAGCGATCGAGCCGGGCTGCGCCTTCTGCTCACGGGCGTAATCTCGCCGGCGGCGTGTGCGATGGTGTTGCTCGGCCAGATTGACGAGCTGAAAGTAGTGCGTGAACGCCCGGACCACGCGCTCGGCCGTGCCGATGTCGAGAGACTCGATGATTCGCTGCATCTCGCCGGCGGCGGCCCCGCGGCGACCGCGTTCCCGCCGCTCCTTCGCGAGGGCGCGAATGTTTTCTTCCAACTCGAAGAGCCGCTGTCCTTCCTCCTCAAGGAGAATGGCACCGAGCACGTGCCCTAAATCTGAAATGTCACGTCGGAGCGCATCGAAGGGGTCGTCCATGGACGGTGGCAAGTATCGCATGCATGACGTGCTGGCATGCAACACACTGATCGACGTCAGGCCTTCAAGAAACGAACGCCTGCCGCGTGTTTGTCTGTCTCGCAGCAACACCGAGTAACACTTTCCATGGTGGCGGCGGTTACACCGTGAAAGGAGAGTGTGGTGGGTCTCGACGTGGCAGCGCTTTATGAGCGGTATGGTCCGATGGTGCTCCGTCGGTGCCGACGATTGCTGCGTGACGATGCCCAAGCCGCCGATGCCATGCACGACGTCTTTGTTCGAGTATTGAAGTCAAATCGACGACTCACCGGCGAGGCGGTGTCATCGCTGTTGTATCTGATTGCGACCAATGAGTGTCTCAACCGGATTCGGTCTCGACGTCGAGGGCCGAACGACGCACACGACGCGCTTCTCAATGAGGTGGCGCAGGTCGATGATCTCGAAGGCCGTACGCTCAGTCGCGCCGTGCTTGAAACTGCGTTCGGGCTTGAGCCGGTGTCGACCCGTACGATTGCAATTCTGTACCACCTCGATGAGATGACGCACGCGCAGGTCGCCACCGAAGTGGGCCTCTCAGTCTCTGGCGTTCGCAAGCGCCTGCGGCAACTCGAAGGTCGTCTCGAATCGCTGGGAGGTGGACGATGAGCCGAACGGATCTCGAGCTCGAGCAATTGTTGCTGGGTGAGCTGCCCGAGCCCACGGCCTCGGCGCTGCGCGAAGAACTTCGTACAGACTCCACGCTTGCTGCGAGGTACCAGGTGCTGAGCGCGTCAAACGCAAAGATATTGGCCGAGTACCCGCCACGAAAAGTGGCGCTCGAGGTCGAACGCCGTCAGCACTCGCACGTTTCACCGCGGGCGCTCGGGTGGCGAGTGGCCGTGACTGCCTTTGCAGCCGCCGCGCTCGCGCTGGTGATTGGCGTCGCATCGATGAAGGTTCCAGTCGAAGAGAACCGCATCAAGGGTTTGCTTCCCACGCTGCACATCTTTCGAGATCGCCACGGCGCGATTGAAGAGCTGGCGCCCGATGCGGTGGTCCGCCAGGGGGACCGAGTGCAGCTGCGCTATGCTGCCGCCGGTGCACCGTGGGGCGTGTTGCTGTCGATCGATGGCCGGGGCGGAGTAACGATGCATCACCCACTCACAGCGACCGCGACGCCTCGTTTGGAATCTGGCCCCACCACTCTTCCACGCGCGCTCGAGCTGGATGACGCTCCTGGGTTCGAGCGCTTCATCTTCGTGACCTGCCACAGCCGCCCTGATGTTTCCCGGGTGGTCGCGGCGGCGAAGGTGCTCGCGCAGCAGCCGGGGGCGAGGGTCGCTCCATTGCCACTCGAACCTGAGTGCTCACATCAGCTGTCTTTAGTGCTGTCGAAGGAGTCGCGATGATAGCGATGTTGCTCACGCTGAGCCTGGCCGTTGCGCCGGCCAGCGACGATGCGCCCGTGGTGCGCCGCTTCGCTTTACTGATGGGTGCAAACAACGGCGGCCCGGGTCGTCAGAAGCTGAGCTACGCCGTCACCGACGCTGTCAGCGTGGCCGGGGTGTTGCGAACGCTGGGCGGAGTCGACGCTGGCGACCTTCAAGTGGTCGACGAGCCCGACGTTGCGGGCTTTGCGCAGGCCTTTCAAAAGCTGCACGCGAAGATCGCCGCCGCTCCCGTTCGCGCAGATCGCGTCGAGGTCATTTTCTATTACTCGGGTCATTCAGATGACACCGGCTTGCTGCTGCAGGGCAAGCGCGTGCTCTACCGTGATGTCAGAGCAATGCTCGAGAAGGTGCCGGCCGACGTGCGCATCGCGGTGCTCGACTCGTGTTCGTCGGGTTCGTTGATGCGTTCGAAGGGCGGCACGCCACGGCCTCCCTTCCTTTCTGATGTATCGACGACGGTCAGTGGGCACGCGTTCCTCACTTCAGCTTCAGACGACGAAGCGGCACAAGAAAGTGATCGGCTGAAGGCCTCGTTCTTCACCTCTGCGCTCCTGTCTGCGCTTAGGGGAGCAGCCGACTCGAACCGAGACCATCGGGTCACGCTCAATGAGGCCTACCAGTACGCCTTTCAAGAAACTCTCTCGCAGACCGAGAGTACTGCCGCGGGCCCTCAACGCCCGGGCTTTGACATTGAGATGGTGGGGCGGGGAGACCTCGTGCTCACCGACGTTCGGATTGCAGGCGCGACTCTGGTGGTTCCTCCGGGGTCAGGTCGCCTTTTCGTGCACCAGCGCGACTCGCTCATCGCTGAGCTCTCAGTGCCCGGCACGCACCCGATTGAGTTGGGTCTGGTGCCCGGTGAGTATCGCATCGTTCTCGTCAACGCAGACATCACCCGCTCGGCCACCGTCGAGCTTACCGTGGGGGCGCGGCTCGAGCTTCAGCCGATGCAGATGCCGGCCATCAATCGTGAAGCAACCGCTCTGCGCGGGGGCGCCGCGCCTTTTGTGTTTCTTAACTTCGGCTTCATGCCGCCCCTCGAGACGAACAGCCTCTTCGACGCCGACACTCGCAATGCGCTTCAGATTGGTTTTCCCGTCGCCCATAGCGCAGCGCTGAATGGGCTCGCGCTCGCCTTCGGAGTGAGCGTTGTCAGCAATACCATGAAGGGGGCGCAGCTCTCGACGGGCATCTCACTCGCGGGCAATGGAAGTGGAGCGCAGCTCGCCGTGGGAGCGAGTTGGGCTCGGGAAGACTTCGTGGGTGTTCAATCGAGCGTCGGGGTCTCAAAGGCCGAATGGCTCGAGGGTTTGCAACTCGCCGCCGGCCTCAATGTGGTGACCCGCGGCTTTCAGGGTCTGCAGCTCGGGGTGCTGAACGTCACCGGTAACTCTGGCCTGGGCGCGCAAATCGGGGTGATCAACGTGGGCGGCGATGTCACGGGCGCACAGATTGGGGTGATCAACATCGCGGGGAAATCGCGCGGGTTGCAACTGGGGGTGCTGAATATTTCCGGAGAGAGCGACGCGCCGATCGGCCTGCTTTCAATCAGCGGCAGCGAGCGCGTGCACGCATCGCTCAGCATCAACGAAACCATTCCTCTCAACCTCAACGTGAAGCTCGGCGCGCGGCATGTGTACAGCATTCTTTCGGTGGGAATGAGCCTCACCCAGAAGCCCACCTACGCGTGGGGGGCTGGGCTTGGCGTGCGCTCGTCGGGCAAGACCTGGCGCTTCGGCGGAGAGGTGACCAGTCAGAGCCTGCATCCGTCGGCCCTCAAGTTCACGAGCAATGCACTGTTCGTCTCACTGCGGCTCAATGTCGACTACCGCATCACCTCGTGGCTCGCGGTTTCAGCGGGCCCGTCGTTCAATTTCCTGGTCGATTTTGCAGCGCCTCCGGTTCCCTGGAAGCCGTTAGTGGGGTGGACGCTGGCCGGCATACCGAACGGGGCCGGGGTGGTGTACCCGGGGCTTCAGGCCGCGGTCGAGCTGTAGCTTTTCGCGGGGTCTGTCGGCGCATCGCAATCGTCTCGGAGAGACGAACGTATGCAGCCCGTGAATTCGAGGGCAGATGCGTACGCCCGGGTGACAGATTTCAGGCCGGCGGGGGTTACAGGAGCACACGAGGACGCGAGTCCTCAGCAATGAGCAGCATGGCGATGTAGGTCACGACTCCCCCAAAGAGAAGTCATCACAGTCATTAACCAACCACTTCGTCTGGCCGGGGTTACCTCGGCGGGCGGAGCCGTATGCAAACAAGGGAATCATCATGCGCAATATTAAGCTTTGGATGTCTGTTCTGTCGCTGCTCGGGCTGGCCTGTGATCAAGCGCCGACCATCACCTATTGGAAAGATGTGGCGCCCATCGTCAATTCGAAATGTGTGGCTTGTCATCAGGAGGGCGGCGTGGCTCCGATGGCGCTCGATTCCTACGAGGCGGTGAAGACGAACGCAAAGCGCATCGCCGCCGTCACCAGCTCGGGCCAGATGCCTCCGTTCTTGCTGACCCACGACGGAACTTGCGGCCCCATCGAAGATGGCGAGACCCTGAACGCCACAGAAATCGCGCGGCTCACCGAATGGAGCGACTCTGCGATGACCGAAGGAACCAAGGTGGCCACGCCAACGCCGGCCATTCGCTCACTCGGCGACGCGCTCAGCTATCAGACTCCGATGATGGCTCCGGTGGCGCAGGGTGGAATGCTGGCTGAACATGACGAGTACCGCTGCTACGCGTTCGACGCTCAGCTGAATAATGACGCGTTCATCACCGGCTACGAGGTGCTGCCGGGAAATGCGGCGATGGTGCATCACCTGCTCGCTTTCGTCGTCGACCCGACGCATGTGACTCAGCAAGGGAAAGGCAAGACGAACGGCGAGCTGATGCAGGCGCTTGATGAGCTCGAGCCCGACCGCGCGGGCTGGCCCTGTTTCGGGCTCGCGGGCGAGGGAGTTGAAACCGTTTCGGCGCCGGTCACCTGGGCGCCGGGCCAAGGGCCGGTGCACTACCCGAATGGAATGGGCGCCCCACTTCGAAAGACAGACAAGGTCATCGTTCAGATTCACTACAACCTCGCTGACCCGCGGGTCAAAGGGCAGACCGACAGCTCAACGCTGCGGCTGCGCACCGCTGAGACGGTCGAGCGAAAGGTGGCTTTCGTGCTGCATGACCCGCTGCTCAACACGCTCTTTTCAGGGCAGCCGACGTTGATTCCGCCGCTCGCTGCATCCACCCAATTGAAGTGGAAGGTGTCGGCGGCCGAGCTGGGCTTAGGCGGGCTTCCTTTTGTAGATTTGATCGGGGTGATGCCGCACATGCATGCGCTTGGTAAAAGGCTTCGGCTCGACATCAGTAACGATGGCGTCGCCGCGTGCATGGCGAAGGTGGACCGCTGGGACATCGGCTGGCAGAAATTTTACTTTTATAAAGAGCCGGTGCGGCTGACTGGCGGAAGTCAGCTCGAGCTGATGTGCGACTTCGATACCTCAGCGGTCAGTCAAGCTACAGCACCGGGCTGGGGCAGCCGGAACGAGATGTGCCTGACGGTGCTGATGCTCGCATTGCCTTCCGGGCTCTGAAACGAGTGACACTTTTCCGACGAGGTAGAGTTAAAGGGTTTATGAACTCAACGCGCTCGATTCTTTCGCAGGGGTACCTGGTTGGCGCACTGGCTCTGGTCGCCCTGGGCTGTGAGCCGGTGGTCTTTGGCAACGGCAAGATTGAGACGGCGCAAACCGAGCTGCCGTCGTTCGTTCGGGTCGCGGTCGGGGGCGACGTCAACCTCACGGTGAGCGTCGGTGAGGGCACGGCGCTCACGCTCACCGGAGAGGAAAACATAGTGCCGCAGTACGAAGTCGTCGTGCGCGACGACACGCTGATGATTGAGCCGAAGCAGCTGATCAGCCTTCATCAGACGAAGCAGATTGTCGCCTCAATTTCCATACCGCGGCTCGAGGGCATTGAGGTCTCTGGCGCGAGCGAGGTGACTGCTGATTCGCTGGTGTCAGACACCGCAGTCAACCTCGAGACCAGTGGGAGCGCGAAGATTAAGGCGGGCGAGATTGTTGCTCCCCGCGTCGAGATCGGCGCCAGCGGAGCGAGCGAGGTCGAGGCCCGCGGCACGACCAAAAGTCTTGAGATTGACGCCAGCGGCGCATCGAAGGTGGTGGCAAGTGCGCTGGCGAGCGAGGTGTTGGTCGTTTCCGCCAGCGGCAGCGCGAAGGTTGGCGCGCGCGCCTCGCAAGAAGCCAGAGGTTCTGCTAGCGGATCTTCAGAGGTGGTCGTGGAAGGCGCTCCCGAGCGGAGGCAGATCTCGACCTCGGGCTCGGCCTCAGTCACTTTCCCTTAAATAAGAGAATCAGCGATTGGTTTTGAGTCCGCTCAAAGGTTTTTGAGCACAGCGTAGATATCGTCTACGGGAAAACTGGCACCGCAAGTAGAACCTCACCTGGTACTCGTGTCGAATGGAGCTGTTTTCCTCGATACGAAGATAGTCTTCGTAGGCGTAGTTGAGCTTCCGGGCAGTCGACATGTACGCAAGAGTACACCCTGGCCTCTTCGCAGCCAACCGAGGGCCTAATCGTTTGCTGGTCGTAACTTGAAGGATGGATGCTTTGGTTGGCTCCTAGCGCGCTTTCGTCGGAGCGAACTTACGCGATGGGTCAAACGTATCGCGTCTGCCCGAGCGCGAACGATGACGCAGAACAAACTCGAGCACTGGCTCGTGTAAACACGGGTTCCCTCATGAAGACGCGCGTCGCTCTGTCCCTGGTCTTCATACGGCAGGATAACTTTCTACCGCCAATGAGCTCGGCTCCGCCATCAGCTGGCCCCAAATTTCAAGGGTGGGTCAGTGAGGCGAAACCAATCAACTTTCAATCTTGATATTTCTTTTGAAGGTTTGGTTCTCCTTGCGCACTTTCCTCTTACGGGAAACTTGACACGTAAAAACCATGCGTTGGGAATCTGACTCTCTGGGGGGAGACATGAAATACGTACATCTGATTGTGACGGGTTGCCTTGCGGCCGCGAGCTGTACGGCCGAGCATGAGTCTAAAGAAAACGTGCTTGATTCAACTGACCTTGGCAACGAGCGCATTACGCAAGAAACGGCCAAGCGCCTCAGTCTTGAGTACTTGCAAAAGCGTGCCGCCTTGGACGCTTCTACTGAAGGTGAATTGCAATCAGTTCGAAGTGTTTTCATCGACGAACGGGGTGAAGCACACACCCGTGTTTCTCAAACGTACCAAGGTGTGCCGGTTTTCGGAGCTCAAGTGATTGTGCACTTGAAACCTGATGGCTCTTTCAACTCAATCACGGAGAGAACGCTGAAAGATATTGGAGTCGATATTCGGCCCACGCTGACTGAGCCAGCAGCCATCGAAGTCGCGGTGAACAGCGTTGGCGGTTGGCCAAACATCAGTGGTTCTCCACAAGTTGACCTTCAAATTTTGAAGAACGAAGGGCCCGCTCAGCTGACTTGGCGGGTTCAGTTGAACAGCATGAATAATGGCGACCCGCAGATGCCAGTCGTCTTCGTTGACGCACATAAAACCGACGTCATCTCGACCTACGACAACCTGCAGCGCGTGAAAGAGAGGGAAATCTACAACCTCAACAATACCAGCACGCTCCCAGGCACCCTTGTTCGCTCTGAAGGACAACCTGACACAGGTGATTACGAGGTTGATACGAACTACGCCGTTTTGGGTAAGACTTACGATTGTTACCACGATCTTTTTGGCCGTGATTCATACGACAACAATGGAGCCAAGCTGGTGAGCTCCGTCCATCACATCAATAAGGACTATGCCGCCTGGAACGGAACTCAGTTTGTATTCGGTGATAGCAGCGGCACTCCCTCTCAGGGTTTTGCCAATTCAATTGACATTACGGGCCATGAATTCACTCACGCGGTCATTCAGGCGACTTCTGATTTGACCGACTGGAAGGAATCAGGCGGCATCAATGAATCGTTAGGGGATATCTTCGGCAATGTGTGTGAGTGGTACCGCGATAACAATGGCGATACCAATGCTCCTGCCAGCGAAAATAATTGGATCCTCGGCGAAGGCACGACCCAAAATTGGCTTCGCTATTTGAGCGACCCCAAAAAAAGCGACGAGCTCGACTACTACGATCAGGACACAAAATTCGTTGATGGGAGCTTCAGCTTAGGCATTTCCAACTTGGCATTTTATCTGTTGGCTCAAGGCGGCAAGCACCCCCGGGGTAAATCTAAAATAGAAGTGACTGGCATTGGTATGTACGCAGCCGCCAGAATTTTCTATCGAGCAAATGCCGTCTATTTACTTCCAAACAGTACATTTTCTGACTTTGGCCAAGCGACCCTCAAGGCTGCCGCTGATCTCTTTGGTGAACGTTCACCGCAGGCTTTTCAAACCATCAATGCGTGGCGTGCCGTCGGCGTCACGCCTACGGCTGTTCCTCGAACATATCGCGTCGTTGATTATCGCCAGCGGTTGTATGCAAGGGACCACACCGAGCTCCACTTCCAATACCCGAGCAACGGCGCGCTTGCGATGAAATTTGTCGCCTCTAACGACGACAATGTGGGCATGTATGTGAAGTTTGGAAGCCCTCCAGTCTTGCCAAATGACTTTGATTGCCGTGGTGCCTCACCAGATGGGAGGCCCACATGTGAATTCAGTTGGGCGCAACAGGGCACCTACTACGTCACCCTGTTTGCATGGGGTGCCTTTTCTGAGGTCGAGCTCACCGTGTACGCCACTGGGGCGATGACCGGTGAAATATGCGGCGACGGAATAGACAACGATGGTGATCGTCAAATTGACTGCGGTGATTTTGATTGCCGAGATGAACCGTGCGCGCTGCCCGTCGAGGCAATGTGCGACGATGGTATAGACAATGACTTCGATGGCAAGACCGACTGTGTAGACGCTGACTGCTCTCAATCTCCCGTATGCGGACCAGCCACCGAAACAACTTGTAACGATGGCGTCGATAACGACGCAGATAGCAAGACTGACTGTGCAGATTCTGACTGTTCCGAATCTGCGGCATGTGGCTCACCCGTCGAAACAAACTGTAACGATGTCCTCGATAACGACACAGATGGCAAGACTGACTGTGACGACCCTGATTGCTTCACCGCTCAGGGTTGTGGTCTGGTCGAAGTCGTTTGCAAAAATGGTTTCGATGACGATGGCGATGGCGAGACTGATTGTGCAGACCCTGACTGCTTTCAATCTCCCGTGTGTGGACCTCCTATTGAAACAATCTGCAACGATGGAATCGATAACGACGCAGACGGCAAGACTGATTGTTCAGACATCAACTGCGCCCTGGCGCCGGGGTGTGATTTCGCCACCGAAATAATCTGCAACGATGGAGTCGATAACGATGCAGATGGCAAGACTGACTGCGCAGATCCCGATTGCTCCTCAGCTCCAATGTGTGGGCTCAATTGGGTAGAGTTCTCCAGTCACGACTTTGAGCTGGGCTGGTTGAACTACCGCGAAGGCGGTGAAGACGCGACGCTCATCAACAACCCCAATCATGCGAGCAGTGGAAATTTCTCAGTTCGAATTCGCGATGATAACGGTGTCGCCTCCTCATTTCATACGCTGGTAAGCATGAATCTGACTGCATACAACCAAATGAAAATCGACTACGCGTTTTACGCTGAGGGTATGGAGCCCGGTGAAAATTTCGTTGTCGAAGCGCTCGACGGGATTGTGTGGAAGCCGGTTTCAGACAAGGTGAGCGGTACGGGTTTCGCCAACAACGTTCATCTGAAAGATTCAGTCACCGTCGATTTGAATTCTCTGGCGAACAAAGCGGCGGTGGATATTCGGTTTCGCTGCGATGCCTCAGATGACAGCGATGAAGTATTTATCGACGACATCACCGTTTCGGTGAAGTAGCAAAAGGTGCTCTCAGTCACGGGACTGACTTAGCGCACTCGCCATACGGGGAAATCTTCGCCCAACTGGGGCACTTCAATGAGCGCATTTTCTACAGCCCCATCGTCGCTCTCGGGTTCGCATAAGTAGACAGCAATCGCTCCCAATGGCTTCTCTGTGGAAACAGCCGACCAACCGGCAGGCAAGGCGCGTCGTTCCTCGCGCCAAGTGACCTCAAGTTCTCCTGCAGTACCTTCTAAAATGGCACGCGATCGTTCTGTCTCAATAGAGATAACTCTTGCAATTTCAACGTCGGCTTCACCCTCGACCGGGTGAACAGTCAGCCCATGCTGGCGAAGGTGCTGCGCCAACTGAGGTGGAACAATATAAGCAGTTGGGCGAATCACCTTTCGCGAGCCGACGAACCGCGCCAGATGTCGCACTTGAACAGAGGTTGGTTTGCCGTCAAACGTTCGCGGGCTGAATGTGGGAATCTCAATCAACCCTGGGTGCGCTTCCAATTGATAACGAATGGCCACTGACGTTGGCGGCATTCGGCTTGATTCAACAATTTGTTTCACTTCGTCAGCATGCTGAGCGACCCAGGTGAGTGTTTCAATTTGCCACGCGGAAGCGACGCGCACCCGCTCTTCGAAAGGCAGATAGCTGTAACATTCCAAGAGGAGATCAAGCCTGTTGGTGAGACCTCGGTAATTACTCCCAAACCGGGGATGGTGTGGATAGGTCACCCAACCTTCACCTACGGGCGCATCAGGGTTCGCCGTGGTTTCACTGTCGAGCACCCGTTCGTCTTCCACAAAATTTCCATACCAGCCTGAAGTGAAACCGCGACGTCCTACCGCTTCAATGACTTGAGGAACGAGCCGCTCGCGCATCAACATAATGGGCTCAGCACGACCCGATTCTACAGTGTGAGGAATATCAACCGTCATCTGCATCCGATGTACTGAGCCATTGGTGGCGTGATTGTCGATGGTGATATCAGGTGCCCACTTCACCAGAACTTCCGATGTCAGAAGGCGCATTTCTGGAGCGCTTTGTCGCATGTAGTCACGATTGAGATTGATGCCGTGGCTCTGCGTTCTCGTTCCGACCACTGGGCCCCGTTGGCCTTTAAGATGCTCTACATCAAGACGGCGATTCGATGGATCCAAGGCATCGTTACCGTCTGGGTTGAAGAGCGGAACGACCACCAGCGTGAGGTGCTCGAGCCAATCACCTTGGCTGCCATCGAGAACGTCGCGCAAGAGAGCCAAAGTGGCTTCTTTCCCTTCCACTTCGCCGGGGTGAATACCATCCATAATCAACACCACCGGACGACCACTTTGACGCGCTTGTTCTGGGCTCGTCACTCCATTGCAAGAAAGCACCACCAAGGGCAGCGCCCGGCCCTGAGGGCTGGTGCCAAAAGTAGTCAGGTGAAATCGCTTGTCTTTACGAGCTTCGAGCGAAGACAAAAATGCCATGACATCTGCATGGAGAGAGGTCTCACGAAAGTCAGACGCCTCGGCACGAGTAAGGAGCATCGCTGCGCTCTACTGTGTCAGCGACCAGTCTTCATCAACTACAGACACGCGAGCTCTCTTTGATATCGTCATCATCTCTCACTGGGAGATGGAAATGCGCCGTCAGTGGAGCTCGACAAGAAAAGCAGCCGCAAACATGGAATGCATGGTGGGTATTCCCGCCGTAGTCGATAAAGAAATTCGTGGGCCCTCGTCAGTACTCATGATTTAGGCCGTCGGCACGACGCCTCTGTCTCCCTGGTGCTCTTTGATTCGGCAAATTGTCTTTTGGATTCAACGCATGGCGCTCATCTCAGCGCTGACAACGCAAATCGCGTTCGCGGAGTCTTCTCCCGCTGACGATCCGCTTCTCACGCCCATTTCGAGCGCTCCGAAAGAGATTGCGTCGTGGGAACAGGCCGTTGAGATCTTCTCTCAGCACTCCACAGATTTGCAGGTGAGTGCCGCCGAAGTGGGGCGCGCGCTTGGGCAACGACGCGTAGCCGTCAGCGCGCTTTTGCCTTCCATTAACGGAACGGCCATGGCGTCCTTCTCGCTTTTGGCTTCACCTGATGAAGGTGACGGAGCAACCTCTGCACTTTTTGGAAGCGCCCCGTTTCAAACCATTGGTCTCCTTGCGCAGTTGAGTGTGATTGATGCTTCGACTTGGGCGGCGGTGGCCGCAGCGAATGATGGTGTCTCGGCCGCGCGTCTGTCGTTGGCCAATGCTCGACGCCTCTTGCTGGTCAATTTGGCGCAGGCGCTTCTCAACGCGGTGGCCGCTGAACGGGTTGCTGAGCTCAATCGAGTGGGCTTGCGTGACGCGCTTGATCGATTGCGTTTGGCAGAGCGAGCGAATTCTGCCGGAGCATCTACGGAGCTTGACGTCGGCCGGCTCAGGCAAGATGCCCATCAAGCGCGACTGCAAGTGGTTTCGGGTGACGAGGCCGTTCGCCAGGCACGAGAAGTGTTAGCGCTTGCGCTAGGGGAAGACACACCATCTGGAGTGAGCCATGACTTCAATTTGAATGGTTTGTCAGATGCCGTGAAAGGCACCTGCCGCGCGGTGACAGATTTGAAACAACGAGCCGACGTACAGGCCGAAGCAGAACGGGTCGAGCAAGCCGATCGAAACGTGCTTCGGGTGAAGGCGCAATTTTTACCCAGCTTCGGTCTTCGCTCTACGGCCCAGAACTATTTTTTCGGTGACCAGTCCTTCCCCGTTTGGAACTTGCAGGCGGTGTTGACGGTGCCCATTTGGGACGGTGGAGCTCGCTACGGGCAAATGCGCGATGCCAAAGCGCTGCGCTCACAAGCGGAAGCTCGCAAGGTCAGTGTGACCCGAGCCGGTCGGGTAGACATTGATCGTGCCCGCCGCGGTATTGACGTTGCCGAGCAATCTCGCGAATTAGCGCGTCTGTCTTACGAGCAAGCACAGAAGACCGATGTGCTCACCAGAAAAGCGTATGACGCGGGCTTGGGAACAAGTCTCGAGTTGGTCACCGCCGCATCGATGCTTCGTCAGCAACAGTTGGCACTCGCCTTGCGCGACTACGACGTTCTTCGGGCGCGAGTCGTCGCCCTCTTTGCTCTTGCGGATTGTTCACCATGAAGACATTTTTTGTAATCACCGCAGCGCTCGCTATCGCAGGCTGTGGCAAAAAACCGGAAGCGCAGGGTGAGCCACCCCCGACTGCAGTCGAAACGATCACGCTCGAAGTCAAACCCATTGAATCATCTAATGAGTATCTGGCGACCTTGGTCTCTCGCCGCGCGGTGACGTTGTACCCGCAGATTTCAGGCTACGTGAGGTCTATTGAGGTGAAGCCTGGAGCCCAAGTCAAAGCCCGCGCAACACTCCTGCAAATTGACGCCAGTGCTGATCAAGCGTCATTGCAAAATTTAGTGGCCACGCGTGAATCTCTGGTCTCGAGTTCGAGCTTTGCCAAACAACGTCTGCAACGGGCGACCGCTCTGCGCAAAGACGGCATCGTCAGCCAGCAAGACGCAGATCAAGCACACGTTCAAGCAGAGCAGGCAGAGGCCAGTTTGCGCGCTACTGATGCGCTTATCTCATCGCAGAAAGCCAAGATTGGGTTCTTCCAAATTCTCGCGCCGTTCGATGGTGTGGTTGGAAATGTGCCCGTGAAGGTAGGCGACTTCGTTGCCCCCACGACGGAACTGACCTCAGTCACCCAAGAGGCTGGCCTTGAAGCTGAAGTATTCGTTCCTGTCGAGCGGACGGCGCAGGTGACTCCCGAGAGCAAAATTCGTCTGGTGGACAGCGAGGGAAAGACATTGGCAGAAAGCCCAGTGGTTTTCGTATCACCCAAGACTGATGCGATGACACAGATGGTTTTGCTGAAAGCTGCGTT
>JAYUVR010000399.1:0-8782 GCA_043753955.1 Archangium sp.
CGCATATCGATCAAGAGGCGCCATGCGCGCGATTGACACCAACGTGCTCGTGCGACTGATGACCCGCGACAATCGAGAACAAACCGATGCAGCAGAGACCTTTGTCGAAGGAGGCGCCTGGGTTTCTCACCTCGTGTTGACTGAAGCAATTTGGGTTCTGGGCGCGGTGTATGAAATACCAGATTCACAACTGGCGCTTGCCGTTGAGATGGTTGTGAATCATCGGGCACTCACCATTCAAGACGTTGAGACTGTGGAGCTGGCTTTGGAGAGCTACCGCAAACGGCCTGCGCTCGGGTTTTCTGATTGTCTTATTCTAGAGGTTGCACGAAAAGCAGGGCATCTCCCATTGGGTACATTCGATAAGAAGCTCGGCAAGCTCAACGGTGCGCAACGGGTTGTCTGAGCAATGCTCGATTCTCTGGCCCCGTTGATCAGGAGCTGCACTTGAGTGTAGCTCGAGGAAATCCTCCCGTATTGGAATCGGCCTCCTCAATACTTTCTTTCTGCCCAGGGCTACTTGCCTCCAGATCGGTTGGGCTAATAAGGGGTCGATTCACTTTTCTTGCACCCTTTCTTTCGATTCGTTCGCTTTACCGACAATGTTGTTCCTCCGGCGGTCCGCTTTAGATTTTGAGACCGTCCCATGGCAAGCGGTGCTGGGCACCTTCGGCCCCCAGTTTTTCAAGCTCTTCTTCTGGCCACATCTGCTCGAGTAGAGCGAAGTCCGCCTGCAACTGCCGTAGCAGGCGATGAAGGTTTGCTTCCACTTCGACATCCTCCGGAGGCGGAAGCACCACCAGTTGCCCCTCTTCGCTCCAAAGTCCCTCTGGCACCAACACGTGGAGGTGGGACGTCCGCTGCAAGGCGCTACCGGTGTCCCCAACACTAGCAGGACGAGCATCGTGTTTATGTCGTACCCGGGCCAAGCCGAAAAGTACCGCTCCCCATACCGTGGACTGGTTCGAGAAGGCAACTTTAGGAAAGGCGCTCAAGGCAAGCTCGACGGGAAGACTTGCATCGTGTTGACTCTGAGCTCTCGAACATCTACCGCCCTGACTTCAGGCACTTGAACGGGAAATACACTTTGCCAGAGAGCATTTCACTCACCGATGAGACCGCGCTCCCCGACGGTTGGTCTTCGGGCAACAGCGGCCCCCTTGAGGCGTTGAAGCACGTGGAAGCGCACTTCATTCAAAGAAGTGAGTGGAAGGCCTTGTCAGCGTTTTACAAAGACACGTTGAAGGCGGCCAACGTCGAGCGAGAACGGGCTCAGTGGGCAGAGAAGCTCGCTGAAGTACTCGAGACAGAATTGGGGGACATTGAAGGTGCCGCCGAAGCCTGGGGCCAAGTGGCCGCGGCGACCGGTGAGACCAGCGCCGTCGCAGAACAAATGCGGCTTCTTCGGCAAGGCAACAACCTGAAGGAAATTGCTCAAGCGCTCGATGCAGGGGTCAAACAAGCGCGCAGCCCTCTTGAGCAAGCTAGCGCCCTGGTATTGCGAGCGGACTATGCGCTTCATCAAGGCCGAGTCGCGATGGCGAGGGTCGATTTTGAAGCTGCATTGCGTATTTCACCTCAGCAGCCGCACGCAGCAGCGGGTCTGGCTGAGTTGTCGGCGTCGCAAGGCGACACCAAGCCAATTCAAATCTTGGCTGACGTTCTGTCCGCGTTGCCCAGAGACATTCCCCAACGAGGTGAACTCTTTCGCCGATTGGCGCGGTTGCTCGACTCGTCTTCGCTCGATGTTCGCCTTGCTCTTTTCAGTTGGTCAGAAGTGTTGGTTGAATGCCCTGGTGACGAAGAAGCGTCGGCTCGTTTGCTCGCTTTGACTCGCCTTGAAGGCAACGATGAGCAACTCGAAAAGCTATTGATGCAAGCACTCGCACGCGAGCCCCGAGGCCCTCATGCGCGTCTCATGCGCATGGAACTGGTGGCGCTTTTTGAGCGCACCCGTCGAGGAGGCGCGGCCCTTCACGCGCTCAAACAAGCCGTCAAAGCCGAACCGGGCCATCAAGAAGCGTGGCTTGCCTACGCTGACCGACTCATCGCCATGGGCCAGCGTGATGCAGAAGCGGCTTGGGCTTTGGAACATGCGGCCACCGCTTCAGATGCTCCCGAGCAAAAATACGCCCTCTGGTTGCGGTTGAGTCGGTTCGTGCGAGAGCAACTGGGCGACGCGGTGCGGGCCGAGGGCTTTGAGAAGAAAGCTGAATTGGTCCGTCCTCTAGCGAGCGTGTCGAGCGGCGCTGAAGTGACCCGACTTGAACGGCCGGTCGTTGATGGGCCTGAACAAGAAAGTTCAGACGAATTCCACAATCTGACCGTTGCGGTAGAAATTCCAGAGGAACACCTTGAAGCCCCAGCAGTGACGGGCCCTCCTCTTCTCGAAAGCGCGGTGACAGAGCGCCAAGAGTTGCTGAACCGAAAAGACAGCGCTCCGCTGGACCCTGAAGTGTATCGAGCGCTCTCGGAACATTTTGAACGGGCGGGCGATGAGCCGCGCTCGGCGTTGATGCTGGAAGTCGCGCAGGCCTTAGCGGGTGATACGCATGTGGCTACGCGCGCGCCTCGGCTCATTCTCGGTGAGAGCGAACTTGCGGAACTCAAGCACCCTCTTTTGCGAGGAGACACGGGCGAATTGCTCAGCCTGGTGGGAATGGCATTGTGCCGGCTCAACCCCGCTCGTGGCAAAGGAACAACAGACCCGTTCACCCTCGAAGGAGGAAGGGGAGCTCGAGGGCTTGTCGAAGCGATGCTGGCAGCAGTGCGTATTTTGGGCATGCGCTCGCCTGAGTTGTTTCTTTCAGAAGAACTGGGGCCGCCATTCTCAGTCGTGTTCACTACCGAGACTCGTATGCTGGTGGGTACTTTGGCGTACCAGCGAGAGGTCGCCGCTGCTGAACTGCGTTTTTTTGCAGGAAGGGCGCTTTTTACGCAGCGTCCCGAATTGCTGGTGCTTCGCAATTTGAAGAGAGACCAAGTGTTGCGCGGGCTCGAATTGGTGAGATTGGTGGCTGAGAATCGGGCAAGCCCACCTGAGATGAAGCTGATTCATGAAGTGGTGCCTTTGCGACTCAGAGAACGGTTTAAACACTTGGTGCGCACAGGCACTGCGGTGAGCAACTTGGCTTCTCTGGCTGAAGGGGCGCGACATTCGGTGAATCGTGCAGGGCTGGTGGTGTGTGGAGGGGTTGCCCCTGCATTGGCCGCGCTGCGGGAAAAGAAGGCATTGCCGAGCGAAATGATTGAATTGGTGCAGTTTGCTTCGAGCGAAACCTACCTGCAGTTGCGTTCATCGAGCGTGTCAGCGTAGGTCTTGTCTTTACGCAGCGGTTACCGGTGGCGACATGAAGCGGAATTTGTTGATTTTCTTTGGAGTGCTACTGCCATGCGCAGGTTTGTTTGCGCTTGGTTTCTATTTGTTGCCTGAACCTGAGTTGGTTTCGGTGCCTTCTTCACGGTCGTCGGTCAGTGTGCCTCAACCCAAACCAGTCGAAATCAGTGACGACAACCCGAGTGTGAATACTGAAGACGAAGAGGGGATTCAACCCGAAGAGCCGATGGAAGTTTTTGAGTCGGCTGTGGACCCAGAACCGAATGACTCTGCATTTCAAGAGAAGGTGTTGCCGTTGGTGATGGGGTTAGAACCCAAAGCACAACAGTGTTACTCCGACTTACGCCCGGTGCGAGATGAATTGGCCACAGTCAGTGTGTCTTTTGACGTCAATGCGTCAGGTCGCTTTGAACATGTTTCTATTCTCAGCAGCTCTATCGATGAACCCCGCCTGACTTCCTGCATTCTGAATGTGATTGAGCAGATGAGAGGCGAGCCGACAGGGTTAGACATGAAGTATTACAATCATGTCTTCACGCTTGTTCCTTCGCCGCCGGCGGAATGAGAAGTCAACGTCGGTTCCTACCATTGCACTTTCAATTTGTAGACTTGGTCGCTTCCAGCGGCGGCGAGATAAAAGTATCCACCGGTAACGGCGGTGTATGTGTATGCCCGGTCGGCGAATGACAAGTCTGCAACTGAATCATTCATCACTTGAGTGTCGCGCGTGAACAGCGCCAACGCCATGTACTCGACGTCAACGCTGATGCGCACCGTCTTCCCCGCGGGAATATAGAATTTGAACCAATCAACATCGGCTTGAGAAATGTCTGCGCGGCATAAGGTAAGAGTCAGTTCCATGCCGTTGTAAGCGGAGGCATCAAAGGCGGTTTTTTTGGTGTCATTACCTCGTAGCGAAGCGGTGCACGGTGCGTTGGTTTCACAAGTGCTCGAAGGGAAGTAGCGCTTCTTCATGAAGCAGATGTCATTCTCAGTCAGCGAGATGTTGGTGGTAATGGGCTTGCCGTCGCGCCGTGTCAGAGAAGGTTGGTTGGCGTTAACGGCAAAAGCAGTGGAGGCGTAGTGCATAATCGACCGATAGTCATATGCGCCACGGTCGAGGCCTGAATAACTCGAATTGTATTTGTTGAAATTATAAATTTTGCTCTTGCTGATGTTGTTCCATTTGACATCGATGTATTCGTCTCTGTCGGTGCGGGTATGCTCATGAAAAGCGCCCAATGCATGGCCAATTTCGTGGACAGCCCCGAAACCCAGACAACTGGGAGCGAGCGCAATTGATTGCTTGCCTCCGACCCTGCCGATGGGCGAGCTGCAGCTCGTTGACGGGTCAAAGCTGAGGTAGTCCGTCTGGGTGGTGCGAACGACGAACTTGAGCTGCAGAGCCGCTTCCCAGCGGTCCATTGCTCGGGTGACGAGCTTCTTCACTTCCGGTGTCAGTTTTGGGTTCAGCACGTAAGGCACGGAAATGTACCCGTCAATGACAGGCCACAAGAATTGATTGATGGTTGCCAATTCTTCTTTTTGTGCGGCATGAGCGTGGTTTGAGTCAGTCGAGTCAGGCATCGGCTCGACGATGATGTCGCCCTCGACGATGGCCTGCCCTTCTTCATTGATGACGTATTCCATCTCGACGATAAGCCCGCCGATTCGCACTCGGCCCAAAGAGGGGCTTGAACCCGCTTCTTGAGACAGCTCGCCGTCACAAGCAGACACAGACATCAAGAGGCCTAGCCAGAGAAATCGTTGACTGTGCTCTAAAAGTGTCGTTGCAAAGAAGAACTGCGTAACGCGTGACATACCAACAAACTCCCAGCCATCGACCCCGTAAGTGAATCTCACGTGCCTTGAAGCGGCGTCATGAGCAAAAGCGAGACCGCCGTCAAGACGGGTGCCCTGAGACTGAAATCAGCATCTTCGCAGCTCGTAACTCGACCGAAGGACGCAATACATTGCTGCGTCGGCCAAAGTTTGCGCGGCCTCCAAGTCAAGCCAGGCGGGTCGGGCAAGACATGAGTAGACGCAACTCCTCTGAATCAGGTGCTTATTCCCAAAGCTGCTTTCTCATCTCGTTCCCGACGAACAGGCGCTCGAGGACCAAGCTGACCGAAGCAACGGTGTCTACTGGCGGTGCTCGAGACGCAGGCACCTACTTGGACGACTGGTTTGAATGAATGGAATTGAGTAAGGCGCACTGCGCGCATGCGTATGGAAGCAAAGCAGACCCCAATAGCCACTTTGTTTTTGGTGGTGATGCACTTCATGAGCTTCAGCGCATTCGCAGACACAGGTACATCAAAGAAATACTTCCTGTCAGCGCTCGTACAGTATGAATTGCTCAATTACGAACGAGCGATTCGTCAGCTTGAAAAGGCTGAAGCAAAGGCTCAAACCCCCGAAGATGAGCAACGCATTGCGCTGCTGGCCGGAATTGTAAATGCCGAGCTCGGGCGAACGGGAATTGCACGCGAAGCCTTTGCTTTGGGTTTCGGCATTGACAACACAGCTCAGTTGCCCATGGAAGTCTCGCCAAAAATTGTGGCCATCGCGGAAAAGGTTCGACAGGAAGTGAGTCAGTCTCTCGCTCCGAACGTGCGCGCGAAGTATTGGCCGATTTCACCTCAAGTTTGTTACGACGCTGATGCCGCCGCGGCCGAAATTTGGTCAAACAGTGTACGAGAGCGGCTCATCAATCAGTTGAGCGCATCAAAAAACGCTGCTCTTACTTCATCAGTGCTCAGTCGATTAAATGAGTGGGTCGAACTTTGGGCTGATCAACAGATCGCCACTTGTTTACGTGAAAAGGTTCGCACGGACCTGTCGCCGACAATTGTTGCAAAAAGAAAGAGTTGTCTTCGAGAGCAGGGAAAGGCTTTCAGTTCGGTTTTGAATAAGCTCAATGCCGAAATCAAACTCGACACTGGGCTCAAGATATTGACCGGCGCTCTTCCTGACCCATTTGATTGTGGTCAAGAACAGCGAAAAAATATTGCCACAGATGAAGCGGCGGCCTCAGCACGTGCTGAGTTGGCTGACGCGAACGCCTCACTGGCTGTAGGAAACCTCCGTCTGGCGAAAGAATCACTGGCAAAGGTGAAGGCGCTCAGCGCCTCGCTCTATGAGCCCAGTCTTGAGGCTGAGCTTCTGAAGTTGTCAGCCGAAATTCAATTCTCGGAAGGTGACACGAGAGGAGCCATTGCGTCATGCCAACGTGCTGTTGCCCGTGCCATTGAAGTCGGAAATCGCAGATTGGCAATTCGCGCGCTTTCGCGACTTACTTATTATCATGGCGATACCCGAAATGACTTCGCCACCGCTCAAAATGCGCATGCTTGGGCCGCTCGATTATTAAAGGATGAGCCAAACGCAGAATTGTTGAAGGCAGATCTCGAAAGTGTCTGGGCCTCTACGCTGAGTCGAGCAGGCAAAAATGATCAAGCCCAAAAAGTGTGGGAACAACTGCTTCAAGACTTGGGCCGAATCGAATCGTCCGAGGCCATCGTCAGACGACAAATCGCTACCTATTCAAACCTGGCCATGGTCGCAGATCGCAAGTCTGAACCCCAACGCTCGGTTGATTTGATAAAAAAAGCGATAGCGCTGACGGAAAAGTCTTTCGGGCCCCGAGACGTCAATATGGTACTCAATTCGAGCACACTCGGTATCGAGCTGGCCAAGCTTGGTCGTCTTGATGAAGCCGAACGTGCGCTCCAATCGGCTCTCTTGTTGGCTGAAGAACTTGATTTGGTGAATGAGAAGGCTGAGGTCTCATCAGAAATTGGTTTTGTGTATTTATTTACTGGAAAGCCTCAGCTGGCGCAGACACATCTTCAGGCTGCATTGGACCACGATGAGAAAGCAAGAGGGCCAGATTCCCCCCTACTCATTCCCACGTTAATTGGGCTTGGGCTCGCGTTTCGCCTCAATGGACAACCTGAAAAGGCCATTTCATTTCATCGTCGCGCTTTCGAATTGTCCGAAAAACTCAATGTGCCAACGGGGAAAGCCAGCGCTCAGGTTCAGTTGGGGGTTGATTTATTAGAGATTGAGCAATGGCAAGAACTCCCTGCGATCATTGAAGGGTGCAACGCTTCCACTCGCAAACGTCTCATTGACTTGGATGAAGTGCTCTGGTGCGAAATCATTTCTGCCGAGCTGATGTGGCAAACAGGACGGCGCTCGGAAGCGCACAAGGCGATGCATCGAGTATTTGAAAGACGTCCATCAGAAAAAGACTTGTCGGCAGTGATGGCCAAATGGGTGCGCAACCAAGTGGGGAACTGGTTTGAGCTTCACCCGCTTTGATGCTGTCTGTGAGGCCCGTCGGGTTACACGGGTCTCCACTTAACGGTGCTGTTGTCATTCGTCGTCGTGCTGCGCCAACCCATACTTATGCAGCAGCGAGTACAGATGTTTGCGATCGAGCCCTGCATCACGAGCGGCCTTGGCAATATTCCCGCGCGTCTTCGCGAGCAGTCGCGTCAGGTATTCGCGTTCGAATTTACGAATCAAATCATCTTTGACGTCTTTGAACGGGCCCGCGTAGTTGACGGGTAAATTTTCGCCCTGGGCCCGGTCGACAGTTGCATGCTCTCTCAAGAAATTTTCTTGAGCCAACTCGGGAATGTCGGCCACGTGTTTAAGCCGTTCAACCGCGTTGCGCAGTTCACGCACATTGCCGGGCCAGGTGTGGTTCTGAAATTGTTCCCGTTGTTTGTCGTGAAGCCGGCCCCAGAGATTGCTCCCAGCCATGGCGTCGACCAAGAGAGGTAAATCTTCTTTGCGATCGCGCAGCGTAGGCAACGTCACGGTAAAGACAGACAGCCGAAAGTACAGGTCTTCACGAAACCGACTCGCCTGAGCTTCGGCCCAGAGGTCTTTTTTTGAAGCCGCGATGACACGGGTATCAAACTTGTGTGCAGAACTCGATTGGCCCAGTCGGCGAAATTCGCGATCTTCAAGCGCGCGCAGCAGTTTGGGCTGGAGGTCGAGAGGGAGGTCATCGATTTCGTCGATGAACAAGGTGCCCTTGTCAGCCCGTTCGAGGCAACCAACGCGTTGAGCAACTGCCCCTGTGAAGGCCCCTTTCTCATGACCAAACAATTCACTCTCGATGAGATTTTCAGAGACAGAAGCACAATCGAAAACCACGAAAGGCCCAGCGGCTCGCCGAGAAAGCTTGTGAATGGTGCGAGCTGCCGCGCCTTTGCCACAGCCCGTTTCACCAATGAGAAGCAAAGTCGAGTCGGTCGGTGCAATGCGCTCGATGAGTGAAAAAATCTGGCGCATGGGCAGCGACTTGCCCACCAAGTCTCCCAACCGGTCATCGGCCAGAGGTGAGACTTCGAGGGACCGAATCAACGGTTGAAAGCGCAGCTGCACATCGCCCACTTCCAGCAATGCGCCCGCGCTTAAAAAACCTTC
>JAYUVR010000400.1:0-9778 GCA_043753955.1 Archangium sp.
CGCGCGGAATGAACACGCAGACTCCGCTCTTTATCCCGGAATTGAACAGATGCTTGATGGGGTAGTCGCTCGCGGAATCAAAATGGCGGTGCTCTCGAATAAACGCGACGACTTTACAAATCACCTCATTGCCAGTGCGTTTAAGAAATGGCCCTTTGTCGACGTACGCGGAGAACGGGAAGGTGTACCGCGTAAGCCCAACCCGCAAGCTGCACTCGAATTGGCACGAATGCTCAACACAAGCCCCGCGCGCGTTGGTTTTGTGGGTGACACACCCATTGATGTCGCCACGGCACTGAATGCCGGCATGGTGTCGATAGGCGTATTGTGGGGTTTTCGTTCTCGAGCTGAGCTCGAGCACGCTGGCGCCGCCTTCTTTCTTGAACACCCTGAGGAACTCTTGGCACTGTTGGATGAGGTGCCGAAGTTGTAGACGTGCATTCCCATGTGCTCGATGAGGTCTATGTTTCTTCGTCGCTTTGCTCCAATGGCTTTGCTGATGCTGGTCGCATGTACCCCTGCGCAACCGGCGACAGAGAGTTGCCCTCGACTTGATTCGAGCATCACGCTGCCTGCAGATGATCGAATGCATACCGCGCCCACCGAGTGGTGGTACTGGACAGGTCACGTCGCAGATGAGCAAGATCACTGGTACGGCTTTCAAGTGACCTTTTTCACCTTTGCGATCGGTGGCTCTAAGGCGCTGCTTGCCAACGTCGCGCTCACTGATGTCAGTCGCGGCGTCTTTCATCATCAAGCCGCATTTTCATTCTCTGCTCCCAACCCGATACGAGACGGCTTTCGTTTCGAGCTCGGCCCCGGTTTGGCTGAAGGTGGTAATGGGCATGATCATCTTCGTGCGACGATGGATGCCGGCATCAGCTTCGAGTTGAACCTTGAACCTGGCCAAACACCCACTTTGCAGCATGGCGACGGCCGCGAAGATTATTCAGTCGGAGGTTATACGTATTACTATTCGCGCACCCGCATGGCGGCTCGAGGGTCGCTCACTTTTGGCGAAACGAATTTGCCCCTTCAAGGACAAGCCTGGTTTGACCATCAGTGGGGCGAATTGGATGAGATTCAAGCCCACGGTTGGGATTGGTTCGCCTTACAACTTGATGATGGGCGAGATGTGATGCTCTTTTTAGTACATGGAGAGAGCGGAACTGAGCTTGCTGGAGGCACCATTACTGACAGCTCAGGCTGTGCTCGAGAATTAAAGGTTGATGAGGTTCAGGTCACAGCAATTGGATACTGGACCAGCCCTGTTTCGCATTGCACATACCCTCAAGGGTGGAATGTGGTTTTGCCGGGACTGGAGTTGCAGGTGAACCCCGTGATGGCAGATCAAGAGCTGTATACAGCAAGAGACCCGACCAAGACATACTGGGAAGGTGCCTCGATGGTGACGGGAACAGTGACGGGTCGCGCGTACGTTGAGTTGACGGCTATTGCAAACCTTAAAGTGACTGGCGTTCGAGCGGCTGTTAGGACTTCACCATGTATCGTTTCCCCATGATTCTCGCGCTCTTCACAATGCTCAGTTGCAATAAACCGCCTCAATCTCCACCTCCGCCTCGAGAAATTGCGGTTGTGGAAGCTGCGGTCACCATCGTCGATGCAGGCGTGGCGGCAGGAAATTGCACCACTGACGCCGACTGTCGGCTCTGGCCGAGCTACTGCGATGAGTCACCTTGTGCCTGTTTTGTACTCGGCAAAGGGGAAGCGGAAAAGAAATGTAAGAGGAATGTGACCTGCTTTGTAGACCCCTGTATGAGAAAGAAAGTCCACTGTGAAAGCGGCTCGTGCACGCTCGATCTATCGAAGTAGCTATTGGTAGATCTTTACGGCGTCAAGATGAAGCATCGTAGTTCGAGGGGAACGCAGGCGTACATACCGTGAGGTTGTTGGTTCGAATCGGGGAGACCAAACGCTAAATGACTCATCTTGGCGCCCTAATGTTCGCCAGGTTTCCCGGTCGTCTCCCACTTCTAAGATGAGCGGAACAGCGCGATCAACGACATGTTGATCTCCATCGCGCCGGTTGTAGACCATGATTTCGGTGAAACGAGTAGGCGCGCCGAGATCGAATTCTACCCAGGGTTGGTCTTCATCTTTGGTATGAAAGAAAATTGCCGTTCGCGAGCCACCGCAGGTGAACTTTTCAGGTTGGCATTCAACCAAAGTGCTGCTGGCTCGCCACGGTTTTTCCTGAGCGAGGTCTGGGCGTGACGAGACTTGCGGTATCCAAGGGACGACCAGACTCACAATCGACACTGTGACAAGAAGAGCGAGCGCCCAACGAATGGCCGAGCGGTAAACCATGAGTTTGCGTGTCTCTTCAGAATCAGCAAGAGATGCCGAGGGCGCCTCAATCGAGGGAATCTCCAAAAGACGATCTTCTGTTTGCTCCATTGGGGCGGACTCCATCGGCGTTGCGTCTTGGAAGCGGGTGTACGGCGTTAACCTCCTGCCATCTTCTTTGGGTTTGTGCTAGCCGAACCGAAGATGGTTTCTCGAGCAGCCCGGACCTTATTTGCCCTCAGTGCTGTCGCTGCTGCGCTGAGTCTCACCTTGGCAACCATGCAGATTGGCCAGGTTTTTTCGGTCGTCCAATCTAATTTCATGTTGGTTGATCCAAGACATCAATTGATTGGCTTGATCCTCGGTGCGGTCTTCCTCGCTTTCGCTGCTGGCACAATTTTTGTGTTTCGTCACGGTGAGCAAGGACTCGAGGCTCTTGCCTGGCTGACGCGTTTGTTTTGTCCCCTGGTTCTGCTTCCGCTGGTGTTGACGCTGACGCAGCGCGGTTTTGGTTCAGACTTAGAACAGGCAGGTTTGCTCACTGTTTTTGTCTTGGCTTTCGAAAAGCTCATGCAGGTGAGTCTTTCTGCTTGGGCGCAGCGGCCGCACGGTCTCGAAGGGAGCGTGCCACCATTTTTTGGAAAAGGTTTTTCCAAAGTTTCGCACGCGATCAAGTGGTATTTCGACCGCCCGAAAGTGGTTCTCGCTACCGTCATTATTCTTGCGGTGGCGCACAGCATTTTTGTGTCTGTGTGGACGATTTGGCAGCACCAGCGCTTCGCGACGTACGGCTACGATACAGGGCAGTATGATCAGCTCTTTGCTACCACGCTTCATGGGAAATGGTTGGCCGCACCGACTCAGGGGAACCCTCAGAATTGGGGCGACCTCGCCGGTAGCCACGCTGACTTCATCATCTTTCCGCTGCTCCCCATTTACGCACTTTTCCCGCGAACGGTTACGCTGCTCGCGATGCAAGCGGTATTGGTAGGGACTGCTGCCATTCCGCTGTACTTGTTTGCTCGCCGATGGCTTTCAATTCAGTGGGCGCTGGTCATGGCCATCGCGTGGTTGGGTTACGCTCCGATGCACACCGCCCAGATGTATGGCTTACATACCCAGATTTTTGGTGCCCCGTTTGTACTGTGGGCCATTTTCGCGATCGAGTACCGGAAGTGGGTGCTGTATTGGGTATTCTTTCTGCTCGCTCTTTCGTGTCGCGAAGACGTCGCTATGGGGTTGGCTGCAACCGGTCTCTTTTTCGCACTCACGGGCTATCGTTTAAAAACAGGGTTAGCCACCGCCGTTCTCGCGACCTGCTACTTCTTTATTATTCGCTTTAAAGTGATGCCGAATCAGGGCTTCGCAAATCTGTACAGTGGACTGGCGGCTTTCGGAGGTCGAGGGTTCGGCGCGATCTTGATGACGCTAATTACGAACCCGGTATTTGCCATCAAGTCGTTGCTGACGCTCGACAAAATACGATTCGTGCTGCAGATGATGGCGCCGCTGGCGTTTTTGCCGGTGCGACGGCCGACGTTGTGGTTGGTTTTGGTTCCAGCCGCGATTCTGACTCTATTCACGACCGCTTATGGCCCTACCGTATCTATTCATTTCCAATACATCTTCAATTGGTTGGGGTACGCATTTCCCGCCGCGGTGGTGGCGCTTTCTCTTCTGGGTAAGATGTCCGACGGGCTGACCCGCCAACGGGCTGCGGGAATAACCGTGCTGGTGGGCACGCTGTTGGGGAATCTGTTGTGGGGTGTCTACACCCCCACCGGCACCATTTCCGGAGGTTTCGCTCAGATACCCTTCGAGAGACCCTCAGAAGCCGATCGGCAACGTCAGCAAGACTTGGAATCGATGATGGAAAAAATTCCCACTGAGTCGAGCGTCTGTACTGCTGATCGCATTCAACCCCATACGACGCACCACCTTTTGAACTGGTCTCTTAGAGATGGGTTGTTTGATTGTGAATTCTTGCTGTGGTCGAACCTTCCGGGCGATTTGGGTTCGGATCGCGCTCAGAGGGCTGTTTCTTCACGCCAATACAAGATGATTGAATCGGTGCGAGGCGTGTTTTTGGCGCAGAAGGCCTCTGCTGCTGAAACACCGAAACTCGTTCCGCTACCGCCCGTTCCTTAGAGTCAACCGGTGTCTAACAAAGCACTTGAAAGCAAGTTGCTGTCGCGAGTGACTCGCACGCTGCATCACCATCAACTGCTCAGTGAAGGCGATCGAGTGATGGTGTGTTTGTCAGGCGGCAAAGACAGCTACACGCTTTTGCATCTGCTCGAGCAAGCGCGTCAAAGATGGCCAGTCAAATTCGAATTGGTGGCGGTTCATCTCGATCAACAGCAGCCGGGTTACGATGGGACTCTACTGCGAAAGTGGCTTGAGGCCTCGGGAGTGCCATTTCAAATTCTGTCTGAAAACACATACGCAGATGTTGTTGCCCGAACGTCTGCTGGTGGAACTCCATGCGCGACATGCAGTCGATTGCGCAGAGGTATTTTGTACACCGCAGCCACTCGTTTGGGCGCGACGCGAATTGCGCTTGGGCACCATCGCGAAGACACCCTGGAAACCTTCCTCTTGAATTTGGTCTACTCGGGAAGAATTCAGGCCATGCCTGCGCGCTACACCACCGATGACGGGCGCTTTGATGTCATTCGACCACTCATCGAATGTGCCGAAGCAGACATCGCTGCTTTTGCTGCGGCGGCAGAGTTCCCCATACTGCCGTGCAATTTGTGTGGAGCGCAGAAAGACTTGAAGCGTGATGCGATGAATGCGTTGCTGCAGCAACTTGAGACGATGAACCCCTTCGTTCGTCAATCGATGTTGGGAGCCTTGTCGAATGTCCGCGCGACGCATCTGCTCGACTCAGAGCTGGCGCTCGCGTGGGCTGAGCGGCCGAAACATGTCGAGGCGCGCAGCCAGTCAAAGCAGACGCATGCCAAATTTTCAGCGTTGCCCGTGCATTCAAGTATCGACATGCTGTTGGCTCCTCCGAGCTGAACCAGTGGTTCTCTGCCGTCAGATGCTCGTGCTAGGTGGTGGAGTGTGACTCAACACCGCTGGGTTTTTCCTGGAGAGCGACCGGAATTTGCGAAGGTTGATCTCGAAGACGCCGCACGCGTCGTCGGGCAAGAGCTTTCGTTACACCCCGTGGTGGCAAAGGTGTTGGTTGCTCGTGGCTATGCAACTGTGAGCGACGCGAGTCGGTTTCTTTCAGATGCGCTCAGTGAATTACCAGATCCCTTCACGATGAAGGGCCTTCCTGAAGCGGTCACTCGTCTGGTGCATGCCATTAAAAACCAAGAGTCGGTGACTTTGTATGGCGACTATGACGTTGACGGGGTGTCATCGACTGCTTTGCTCACCACGTTTCTGCGTCAGGTGGGGCTCAAAGTGCGCACCTATATTCCGCATCGATTGGGCGAGGGGTACGGGCTCAACAAGGCTGCGATTGAGCGTTTAGCCGCAGAAGGCACTCGACTGTTGGTGACCCTCGATTGCGGAATTACCTCGCATGCAGAGATCGAACGCGCCAACGAATTGGGCGTCAACGTGGTGGTAGTTGATCACCACGCTGTTCCCGAAACGATGCCAAACGCAGTAGCTGTACTTAACCCGCTGCAGCCGGGTTGCGATTACCCAACCAAATGGCTGTGCGCAGGTGGGGTCACCTTTAATTTATGTATGGGTTTGCGCAAAGTGCTGCGTGAACAGAATTATTTTCTAGATAAGCAGGAGCCCAATCTCAAACAGTTACTCGACTTGGTTGCCTTAGCGACAGTGGCCGACGTGGTGCCGCTCACGGGCGCGAATCGAGTGCTGGTCACTCATGGCCTCAAAGAATTGACTCAGGGCCGAAGGCCTGGAATTCGCGCTCTCAAAGACGTCGCGGAAGTGAGCTCGCAAGATATCACCGCGGGAACGGTAGGGTTTCGTCTGGGCCCCAGAATTAACGCCGCCGGCCGACTCGATGATGCATCTGTGGGGCTGCAGTGTTTGCTGGCTCCTGACTATGAGACGGCGCTCCCACTCGCTCGGGCGCTTGATTCTGCCAATGCCGAAAGACAGCAGATTGAGAGATCAATGCTGAGCGGAGCGATGGCTCAAGCCGAAGCCGCAGTCGCTCGCGGCGTGCGAGGGTTGGTTCTCTCTTCGCCTGATTGGCACCCTGGAGTGGTGGGCATCGTCGCCTCACGCATTGTGGAGCGCTTTCATCGCCCTGCGGTACTCATTGGAGTGCACGAGGGCATGGGCAAAGGCTCTGCGCGCAGCATTGAAGGCTTTCATCTCTATGACGCGGTCAAATCGTGCAGCAGTTGGCTCGCTCGTTTTGGCGGGCACAAGGCCGCTGCGGGCCTCTCAATAGACCCCGCCAACGTCGCGGAATTCGCTCGGGCCTTTGAGTTGATTGCGCATGAAAAGCTCGATGAAGCCGCTTTGGTTCCCAGATGTCGCATTGACGCCGTCGTCAGAGCGAACGAGCTTGATGAGTCGGCTGTCGAAGCGTTAGGGCGGCTCGCTCCATTTGGCATGGGGAACCCAGAGCCCGTTCTTGCGCTGAGATCTCAGGTGGCGGTGCCTCGGGTATTGCAAAACAAGATTCTGGGTGAGCCTGGCCATTTGAAGTTGACCCTCGAATCGGCGCCGGCATTTGACGTCATCGGTTTTCGATTGGCCGAACGGGTGAGTCTCACCGAAGGCCTGGTGGATCTCGCTTTCAAAATCTCGGTAGATGAGTTTCGAGGTGTACGGCGGCTGTCGCTCAAGCTCACTTCGTTGCGCGCGAGCGCATGAGTCGAGTCGTCAAGGGGTCTGGTCTGCAAAGCGCAGAGCCAATACCTTATGCCGTATGAAGATGTATCTGCCCCCTCCTCGCGCTCGGAAATCGCGCCGTAGTTTTCTCAAGAAAGGGCTCTTTGGCGGCCTCTTATTGACATTAGGTGGGAGCTCTTGGCTGTTCACGCGGAGGAGTGCTCCTGCGTTAGTGCCGGAGGGCATTCAAGTACTCAACGCCGCCGAATACGCAGTGATGTGGTCAGTGGTGCAGTGTTTCGCTCCTGCGCGTGAAGGGTTTCCTTCCCCTGATTCGCTTCAAGCGGCGAGCGCGTGTGACGGCATTTTGGCTCAGCTCGAACCCGTCACTCAGCTCGAAGTGAAACGTCTATTGATGCTTTTTGAAAATGCATTGCCGAACTTTATTTTCGGCGGCCGCACTCAGCCGTTTTCTCAAATGGCGCCTTCTGAGCAACACACTGTTTTGTCTGAATGGCGACACAGTCGGCTGGCGATACGACGAACGGGCTATTTGGCGCTCCGTGGCTTGGCGATGGCGTCGTATTACGGCAACCCGCTTACCTGGGCATCGCTCGGCTACCCCGGTCCGCCGTCTGCGCTGTGCGATCCATCTGCTCCAGTGTGGAAGGGCCCTGGCGAGGTGACCCCGTGAGCGGCGTCGGGCGTATTTTTACCGGTGATGAGTTGACGGTGGATCAAACCATCGACTGCGACGTGTGCGTCATCGGCAGCGGCGCAGGAGGAGCGTGGATCGCTCACGAGTTGGTCAAACAAGGCAAACACGTGGTGATGTTGGAAGCCGGCGGGTACCACACGCGCCGTGAATTCGACATGACTGAGGCCCGCGCCTTTACCAATCTGTATCAAGAGCTGGGTACGCGCAGTACCGATGATCAATCGATGCTGCTCATTCAAGGGCGCAGCGTCGGAGGCGGTACCACCGTCAACTGGTGTTCGTCGTTTCGCACTCCGGAGCGAATTTTTAAGATTTGGAAAGAGCGTTTTGGCATCGAAACCGTCGGCACCGAGAGTTTGAACCCACATTGGGACGCCATCGAAAAGCGGCTTCACATCGAACAATGGCCGCTCGAACTCATCAACCCCAACAACAAGGTGCTGTGGGACGGCTTGGGCAAATTGGGTTACGAGCGGGCTCTCATTCGTCGCAACGTCAATCGCTGCCTCAATCTGGGGTACTGCGGCATGGGTTGCCCTGTTGATGCCAAACAGTCGATGTCAATCACAGTTCTTCGAGACGCAGTTGAACAGGGCCTGACGCTCTTTGCCAATGTGTCTGCTCGCCAGCTTGAGTGGTCAGGTCGCCGCGTCTCTCTGGTGAAAGCAGAAGTGCTCGACCCGATTCAAAACCGACCGACGGGCACTCAAATCACTATCAAACCAAAACTGACCGTGGTGAGCGGAGGGGCCATCAATTCACCTGGGCTGTTGCTGCGCAGTGGCCTCGATGCTGAAGGCCGAGTGGGAACTCGTACTTGGTTTCAACCGGTGGTGGCCATGTTTGCTGAATTCCCATTTGAAGTCCGCGCGTTTTCAGGCGCGCCGCAGAGCGTTTCTTCGCACCATTTTATCGACCGAGGCGAGGGTAAGGTGGGCTTCTTTATGGAAGTGGCTCCGCTGCACCCGATGTTGGTTGCCTTAGCCACCACGGCCAACGGACCTGAAATGCAAGACACGCTGTCACGTTTTCCGTTTCTGAATGGGATGATTGCCATTCACGCAGATGGGCTGCTGCCTGAGGAAAGAGGGGCCACCGTGAGACTCAAAGAAGGTGCGTCTTCACGATATTCTATCAGCTATGACTTTCAGGCGAGTCACTGGGAAGCCTTTCGAGTGGCTTGCAAAGAGATGGCGAAACTTCAATTCGCTGCTGGGGCGAAGAAAGTGGGCTCGCTCCATTTCGAACCGGTGTTGATGTCGACCCCTGACGACATTCCCAAACTTGATCAAGCAGCCTGGGCGTCACTGCAAGTGAGGGTACTCAGCGCGCATCAGTTGGGAGGGTGCGCCATGGGGAAAGACCCTCGCGATTCGGTGGTCGACCCTCTCTTGAGATTTCACACTCTCGACAACCTCTTTGTGGTCGATGGGTCCGTGTTCCCTACATCGCTCGGTGTTAACCCACAGGAAACCATCTTTGGGGTTGCGCGATGGGCGGCGGGGCATATTGGCAACCTTGCCTGATGCTCGGGCCTTCGCTTGTGCTAGAAAAACGAGCGATGCCGGGCCACGAAACGCGCGTCACCAAAATTTCGAAGATACACGACTTGAGGGCCAACAGCGAAAGCTGTCTGGTCATGATTGCCGGCCCCTTTTTGGGCAAAAAACATGTCTTGGTCGATGAAGAAGTATTCAGTCTTGGCCGCGATGAGAAGAGCTTCATCGTCATTGACCTCGACAACGTCAGTCGTCGACACGCGCAAGTCGTTGAGCGACGAGGGAAATTTTTCGTCAATGACTTGGGCTCGACCAATGGCACGTATCTCAACGATGAAGAAGTGCACGGCGAATTGCTGCTGAGGTCGGGAGACTTTCTCAAAATCGGGAGTGCCATTTTTAAGTTTCTGTCAGGTGGCAACATCGAGCAGCAGTACCACGAAGAAATTTACACCCTCACCATCTGCGATGGCCTGAC
>JAYUVR010000401.1:0-4601 GCA_043753955.1 Archangium sp.
GGGGCTCATCAACGTTCAGCTTAAAGATGCGCTCGAGAAGATCGCCTTTTTACCGTTCGGTCGAATGATCGACCAATGGCGTTGGGACGTTTTCAGCGGCAAGGTGAAACCCACCGAATACAACAAACATTGGTGGGCCCTGCGCCTCAAGTACCAAGGCATCGCCCCACCGAAAGAAGCCCGCGGCGAAGACTTCTTCGACCCAGGCGCGAAGTATCACATTCCCGCCAACGTTCCTTACATGCGTTATTTCTTGGCGCGCATTCTTCAGTTTCAGTTTCATCGAGCCATGTGTCAGGCCGCCGGTCACCAAGGCCCACTGCACACCTGCAGCATCTATGGAAACAAAGCCGCGGGAGCAAAGCTGAAGGCCATGTTGGCGATGGGCTCGAGCAAACCTTGGCCCGAGGCGCTTGAAGCACTCACCGGCCAGCGCCAGATGGATGCCACTGCTCTGCTCGACTATTTCCAGCCGCTGCAAGGTTGGCTCAAGGAGCAAAACAAGGGACAGCAGTGCGGGTGGTGACGCCTATTTCCGCGCAACGCGTCATCAGCTGAGCTCGCTTTGAAAAACTGAAATGTGTGGTGTAGACAAGCCATATTGCAGTCACTTATGACTTCGGCACCCTCCTGATTGTGGGAGGGCAACTGAAGGACATTTGACGCATATGGCAACTGGTACTGTGAAGTGGTTCAACGACGCGAAGGGCTTTGGTTTCATCACCCAAGACGGCGGTGGCGAAGATGTTTTCTGCCATCACACCGCCATCACTATGGATGGGTTCCGCACTCTCCAGGAGGGGCAAAAGGTGGAATTCGATGTCACCCGTGGTCCCAAAGGCCTTCAGGCCCAGAACGTTCGAGCAGCGGCTTAATTAATTTGTGAGCAGTTGAAGTTGGTTTGAAAACGAAGTCTCTTTACACGGCCCGGCGGGGGGGCACTTCGCCGGGTCGTTGTATGTTGAAATTCTTTAGGTTGAAATTGTCGCAGCGCTCGCACACGGTGCGCGCCCATGATCTTGATGACGTTGCTGCTGACAGCGCTCCCTATGAATACCAAGGCTCTTGAAGACGACTTGACGAAGAATTTCGGCGAGGCGCAGCGAGCTCGCATTGAACGCGGCGTGCGGCAAGTGGCCGCGCTGTGGCGAAAAGAAGATGGGAACCTCGCGGCCTTCGTCAAAGAAAACTTTGTGACGGAGCAAGCTGAGTTAGATGCCACGTTTGCACGTTTTGAAGCGAACTTCGAACAGCTCGATGGGCATCTGTTGGAAGTGGGCCGCGAATTACGAAAGCCCACCGAGCTCGACGTGGGGCCGTTGCTCAAGGTTGATCCATTGTTTGCGTCGTACGATCCCACCGCGCATTTCGCTGAAGATTTCTTCAGCAATAAATTGGGCTTTTGGGTGCTGCTAAATTTCCCCCTCACCACACTTGAAGAGCGCCTCTCTGCAGAGAATTGGTCACGGCAACAGTGGGCACAAGCGCGACTGACTGGTCGATTCGCCCGAAGAGTGCCCGCCAACATTCAGCAAGACATCACCGCTTCGCAGGCGGCGGCTGATCTGTACATCGCTGAATACAATGTGTGGATGCACCACGTGCTGGCTGAAAATGGAGAGCGCCTGTTCCCCAAAGGAAAGCGACTCATCAGCCATTGGAACCTGCGCGATGAGCTCAAAGCAAACTACGCCGACGCAGGCGGGCTTGCGCGGCAGCGAACCATCATCAAAGTGATGGAACGCATCGTGACGCAGACCATTCCGGCCGCAGTCATCGACAACCCGTCGGTTGATTGGAACCCTTTCGCCAACACCGTGGTGGCTGCTGCGAAAGACACCATTGAAGTTGATGCGCCCAAGAAGAATGTCGCGCTCACCTCGAAGCCTGAAGCTGACGTGCGGTACGCGAAGTTGCTGGCATGCGCTGCCACCCAAAAGAAGGCCGACCCGTATTCGCCCACCGCAAAAACAGCGATCGATCGCGCCTTTGCTTTAGGTGCTGAAATGCCAGAGGCAAAAGTTCGAGCGTTGCTCGAGTCTGTACTGCGAAGCCCGCTGGTTTCGAAAGTGGCCTCTGAAATCGAGAAGAAGCTGGGGCGGTCGCTTGAGCCGACGGACCTTTGGTACAACGGTTTTTTGCCTCGTGGCTCAGTCTCAGAGACAGAGCTCGATGCGAAAGTGCGCTCGAAGTACCCCGATGTTCAGGCCTTTGCCAAAGACATACCCCGCATTCTTCAGGGGCTCGGGTTTGGTGCGGAACGAGCGAAATATTTGGCTGAACGAATCAAGGTCGACCCATCGCGTGGCGCAGGTCATGCGATGCAGTCTGCACGAAGGGGCGACTTTCCGCGGCTGCGCACCCGCGTTGAAAAAGACGGCATGAATTACAAAGGCTACAACATTGCCATTCATGAATTGGGTCACAACGTCGAGCAGGTGTTTTCGCTCTACGACGTCGATCACACCTTACTCGCGGGAGTTCCCAATACCGCATTCACCGAAGCCATCGCCTTTGTCTTCCAAGCCAAAGATCTCGAATTGCTGGGGTGGGGCAAGCCTGATGCAGAAGCTGATCGCCTCCGGGTTCTCAATGACTTTTGGATGACGTGGGAAATCGCTGGAGTCGCACTCGTCGACATCGATGTCTGGCATTGGATGTATGAGCACCCGAAAGCGACGCCCACGCAGTTGCGAGAGGCGACCATAGAAATCGCCCAAAAGGTATGGAACACCTTCTATGCGAAAGTGTTGGGAAAGAAAGACACTCCGCTGCTGGCCATCTATTCGCACATGATCAGTAACCCCATGTACCTGTTCAATTACCCCCTCGGGCACCTCATCGCGTTTCAGATTGAAGAACAGGTGAAGAAGACGGGGAAAATTGGGCCTGAGATAGAACGCATGTCGAAGGTCGGCGCAGTCGTACCCGACGCGTGGATGATGAAAGCCACGGGAGAACCTGTTTCTGCGGCACCATTGCTCCGCGCTACTGAGGCAGCTCTGTCGCCTCGGTAGCTAGAGTTGGTCAATCGTCACGCAGTCACTCGCGAGGCCCGAGGTCACCCCTGCGGGCCAACTCTCAGCGTAATGAACGACGCCGAAGTCAGCACCCCAGCACTCCGTGACTGTTGAATCGGCAAAAGTACCAGCTCGTACCTGACCCATGCTTTTGCCCTCACCCGTGGCTTTCCAGCTTGAATCGAGTTCGAGCAGCTGAACCTCGGGCCCAGTCGCAGTGACTGAAAATCGCAGCTGTCCGGATCCATCTGTGTATTGTTTTAAGTGGTAACCCAACACAGAGGCACTGGCTGTTTGCGGCATTAAACTGACGTCAATTTCACTCGAAGTTTGAGAAACAACGTAATTCATTTCGATGTGCTCGAGCTCTTTGAGAAGCGCATCGACAGTGAGCACTTCTCGAAAGTCTTTGACGAAAACAGTGATTGTCCCACTGCCTTGCGAAACGATTTCTGTGAAGAGATAAGTTCCAGCTAAGACACGCACAAACTCACCCTTGGCTGGCCGAGATTCGATGCGCCACTCGAAACTCTTTTCGCCATGCCTTGAAATCACCAGTTGCACCTCATGACCCAGATTGTTCGCGTCTGAAAAAGGGCCCCACGTTCTTGAGTCGACCGTGCGATTGCTCGGAGCGTTGACTCGAACCTGATCGACGAAGATCAACAGCGAATCGAGCATGGTGTTGAGTGTTGATGCGGCTCGTTTGGTCTGGGCCCAGGCATATGAAGGCTCGTTTGTTTGAAGACCTCCAGGATGCGTGGCGGTGTCTTCCAACGCAACAACCGCACCGCCAGAAGGCAAGGAGGCCCTGAGCGCCTCTCGGCGTGGGAGCGCACTGGAGAACAACAGATCTTCGTCAGACCAATTGCCACCGCAACTGGCAAGACACAGTGCAAGAGAAAAAAAGCGGAGCATGGATTTCTTTCAAAACTCGTAGTCGAGCACGGCGCCAAATTCTGCGGTGCCGATGTGGCGAGCTTCATCGATGTCGTAATGCAAATAGTGCCCCCGCACCCGAGCTGCGGCAGACAACGTTTTTGTCAGTCGCACTTTGAGCCCCACAAAGAGGCCCGGTGCCAAGGTGGAATAGTTTTGGCGAGGGAGCAGGGAATCACTGAACGTTCGCGTCATGGAATTGAAGCTCAAATGAACGCCGGCGAAAGGTGCCCAGCGGTCGTGAGGAAACCATTCGTAGAGAAAGCCGCCTCCAAAAGTGACCAGCGTGTACTGATACGGTGGGTTTCCTAAGGCCGGGTTGGCCACTGCACTTGGAGCCCAGCCATACCCGCCGTCGATAGCCAGAGCCCACCCCCGGCCCACCACGTTGTGCCGCGTGACTTCGGCTCCGAGCAGGGCCGCGGAGGGGAAGGGTGAGGCGCCCAAAACCATTTGGTAACCACCGCTGGCTGCAATGCTCCAATGCCGAGAGAAGCTTGAGCGCAGTTGGGTACCTTTGACTGGGTCGTCGAGAAATTTCGCATTGCGAAAGTCAGCCTCATGCACTGCGGTCAGTTGGCCCGGGTTGACTTCAACAGCATTGAGACGCAGTCGGTCTTCGAGTCTTCGTTTGATGACGTA
>JAYUVR010000402.1:0-5434 GCA_043753955.1 Archangium sp.
CGCGCTCGGCAGCTGCGCGATGAGCTCGCCGCGAGCCAACGTCGCTCCCAGCAGGCCCTCGATGCCGGGGCGCTGATGGTGCTCCAGGGTGTCCCGATGCCCGACGCCTTGGTGCGGGTCATGCCGTCATGGGCGCGAATGAGCTTCCGCTACGCCTTGCTGTCCGCAATGACGCCCAGCGAGGTGCGCTCGCTCGCTCCTACAGCGCAGGCGCTTGACGCCTATTTCGGGGGCCGGTGGCTCAGCGAGGCGCTCGAACGGCACGCGGTCCTTGACCCCAGACAGCGGGCCGCCTTCGCGCCGGGCTTCCGGGCGCTCATGACTGACGCCTACCTTGCCCTCAGGCCGACCGGCTTCGCGCCGTCAGTCCCCTCGGGCGGCGTGGGTTTAGGCGAAGGCGTAGCCGCATACGTGGCGCAGTTGCGTAAGGCGAAGGCGTGGGCCTACCTGTTGTTTGCCTTGCCGATGGGCCGTCAACTCGGCTCCGCCTGGGACGACTATGTGAAGGCAGTCAGGGCTGAGCCAGACCCCTTTTTTGGGCTCGCCGTCGAGCTGGAACTTGCACGCCGCGACGGAGCAGGGGGTGAGGGTCTCGCGCAGGAACGACGGCTGCTCGAGCTGGTGAACAGCGCTACCCGGCTCCACGCGGGCCTCAGGGCGCTGCAAGCTCAAGAACAACTAACGGCGCTCTACAGTAGCCAACACCGCATTGTGGAGGCGACCCATCATGGGCTTCAGGCCCTGCAATTGGCGCGTAGTCAGGGCGACTTCGCGGCGACATCTCGCGTGATGCAATCTCTGGCTGACGCCGCCCGATTCCGCAACGCGGCGGCACTCAGTGCGGCTCTGCTGGAAGAGCGCTCCTTGCGCCTGCCCGACGACTGTGAGGCGCGCGCCTATTTTCACGAGTCCGTCGCCGCGATGCGGATCGTCTCGCTTGAGCCAGAGGCTGCTCGGACCGCTTTGGCCTTGGTGCCGACGTGCGACACCCCGCTGTCGGTGGTCGGTCTCGGGGTGCTGGCCGACCTGCTGCGGCTCGCCCCACGGCCTGAAGACAGCGAGCGATTCGAGCAAGCGGCTGCCGCGCTCCGGGCCCGGTCGATGGACGAATCAGAAGCGCTGCTGGTTGACCATTTCGAGGCTCGCGCACGGCTCGATCGCGACCCGATTCGAGGCACCGCTTTGCTCCGCTCAACTTTGGTCTGGGCTCAACGGGCCCAAACGGCCGACGCGGTGCCACTGAAGGTGAGGGCACACGGTTTTGGGTTATTGCGCAGCGCCGCCGGAGAGGAAGGCCGGTGGGGTGAGATGTTTAGCTTGACGCAGGAAGAGCTCGACGGCCCATTGGCGCAGCGCTGTGCGCTGGTGGTGGAAGTTCAAGACAACCGGTTAACCGCCGCGGCGCGAGGGGCCGACGGCCGCGAATCAGGCCTGGCCCACCGGTTTGCGCTGGACCAGAGTCGGCCCGAGGGGTTGCGACCGGAAGAGCTCGCCGCCCAGTTGGCGCCCTTGGCGCGTCGGGCGAACGAGGGGTGTGGACACCTGGCCGTCTACGCCAGCTATCCATTGCATGGGAGTGCTGGTTGGTTGCCCGATGACGTCGCCTGGTCCTACTCGAGCCGAGCCTCTGGGCGAGTCCGCGGCAACGGAAACACCCTGGTGGTCCACGATGTGGCCACCCCGACCGCGCTCAACCTTCCGCGCATTGCCCGCTGGTCTCAACCACTGGGCGAAGGTGTTGTCGAGTTGACTGGCGATGCGGCGAGCCCAGCGCGCGTCTTGGCGGCGATGAGCCAGGCGTCATTCATCGAATTGCACGTTCATGGCTTGGTGAACCCCGCGAATGCTGACACCGCATCACTGGTGTTGGCCCCTGACGACAAAGGTCGATTTTCTCTGTCTGCATTTGAGCTGCGTTCCCTCAGGCTTGAGGGCGCTCCGCTGGTTGCGCTGGCCGCTTGTCGCGCTTCTTCGGTCGCTCCCTATCTCCACGAGCCGTGGAGCCTGCCGCGGGCTTTCCTCAACGCCGGAGCAAGCGTGGTGATTGCCGCGCCAGTCGACTTGCCCGACACCGAGGCGAGTCAATTCTTTGCGAAAGTGCTCGCGCGGGTGCGACGAGGGCAAGACGCAGCGACCGCGATGCGCGATGAGCGGGTTGAGTTTCTTCAGACAAGGCAGGGGGCGTCTTGGGTCCGCTCCGTGCTGGTATTCGATTGACCTTTTGAGGGTGTGACGATGCGAACTCTTGCGATTTTTTTGTGTGTAGCGGCCATCTCCTGCGGTGAAAGCGAAAGCGGCGTAAGAGGTTCGGCGCCGGAAGCACCGAAGGCGATGCTGAACCAGGCTTTGCTCTCGGAGTTCCAACAACCGACCGACCTCGAACAGTGGAATAGCGAAGCCCACTTCTTCGGCGAAGACGCCAAGAGCGCATACGTGGTGGCCTTTCAACACCCGTTTGACGAGGCCCGTTTCGTGGCGTGGGGTTTCGACCTCAAGACGTACACCCTCGTCTTCTTTGTGACGGGCAATCGCGCCAGCCAGCTTTCGGGCCTGCTGTCTCAAGTCGCTCTCGACATTCACACGCACGTCGCGTTCGACCTTGAATTTACCTACGCCATGGCCATGGCCGTGGGCAAGAAACCCGGCCCGGTTCCTCCTTCTGGAGACGATTGGAGCGAGTGGACCCAGGCGGCCTATGCTCAAGCGTGGAAGCTTGAGGCCGCGGTGAGCAGCGCCCAGTGACGACGACCCTCTTTGTCGATTGACTCGAGCCACCCAGGCGGCACCTCACCTCATTTCATGGAGCGTCTGCGCCAAATTCCTCACTCTGCGACGCCCTCATTCCGCAGCCAGTGTCGTCACAGGTTGAGGTTGGGCCCTCAGGCCCGAGGCCAGTCGTAGTCGTAGCGGTTGACGTTGCTTTGACTGACGAGACTGACGCCGGCACCAACAGCAGACTCCCGAAAGCCTCCACGATTGGACTGGCAAACCCTTCATCGTCGCACTTTCGGCCGGGATGTCTTGCAATGCCCATGCGGCGGCAGGTGCACCATTCGTGTGTTGCATTCCACTCCCAACGCAGAACAGAGACGGCTGAAGCAACTCGGGCTCCGAATCCTCCCGCAGCCATGCCCCTACCGCACAAAACAGCCCAGTCACACCAGGCTTCGCTGGCCTTCGACTAATGCCACTCAACGGGAGTAGTTGCACGGTGAAGCCCACCGATGCACACGTTTGTCTATTAACGGCATTAGAGCGGCCACCGCGACTCAATCAGCCTGGTGCAAGCACTTCGGCGCTCTGAAGGCGCCATATTTCCCGCCCTGGGCCACTTAACGGCAGGTCTACTTTCCCGCTTTGTTTTTCTTGTTCTTCTCGCGCCGTCCTACAAAGCGAGCTCGAGGATCGCAGCTCGCCGATTCCGTGCGCACCGACGGTGGGCCAGCGACGCTTGCGCATAATTATCCTGTGGTTGCAATGGGACATGCGTGCATCGCCCGCGACGTTCTCGTAAGAACAGTGGACTGGCCTTTGGGATTCAGGCGATCTCGTCGTACTTCCCGCGGCAAAAGCGTAGGAGGCCCTCAGTCGGGCTTGGAAGCTCTCGAGGCCGAGCGGTCTATTGATGGGAGATTAAATTCAGATGAGTTGCTCTTCGCAGTTGTCGAAAGATCAAGGCGGAGCTGGTCGCACAGGGACGGCGGAATTGGACGTTGCCCTCGAGCCTATTGCGAAAGAACAGGCGGAAATTCTCCACAATATGGGTGAGCTGTATGCCCATGATTTCAGCGAACACGTCCCGCTCGACCTCAAACCGAACGGCCGCTTCGACGTCTCCCTCGGCGATCGATGGTGGACTGAGGGCCATTATCCTTTCTTCATTCGTCGCAATGACAAGCTTGCGGGCTTCGCACTTGCGCAAAAGGGATCACGCGTCACGGGTTTGACCGACGTAATGGATGTCGCCGAGTTCTTCGTGATCCGCGCAGCGCGAGGGAGGAAGCTCGGAATGACAGTTGCTCATGCACTCTTCAAGGCTTTCCCGGGCCCATGGGAAATGCGGGTCAGGCAGACCAATGTCGCCGCAATCAAGTTTTGGTTGTACGCAGTAGAAGCTTGGACTGCAAAGCCGGTGAGCAAGACGTCCTTCTCGGCCAAGGGCGTCAACTGGGAGATGATTCGCATTGATTCGTCTGGTGACGCACGCCAATTGTGACTGGCGCCAAACGGCACCGTGATTCGTGCGAACACACTTTTCGAATGCCATCAGCAGCCGTGGCTGGCTTAGCTCTTGAAAACTGGTGAGGAGACTTCGAGCCGTGATTAACAAAAGGGCTGAGTGAAAAGTGCGTGCTCAGCTCACGTTCCGCGGCTCAGGCATCGGCTTCACACTCAACATCGCAAGCCTCGCCTGCAACCAATAGCGCCCGAGGTCCATCTCCAGGCGGTTGTGTCCGACGATGAATGGTCTCGATGTTTTGGATTGCAGCGGCTCGACGAAGGTAGAAGAGATTCTTTCGTGAGCCACGGTACCGCGCACGCCGGCCTTGCCTGCGACCAAGGTGTGCGAGCCGGTGCGCAACTCAGGATGAGTTGTGAATCAATGTCTGTTGCAATGTGTCTCTTGTTAGCCATTGAATCGCTTGCTCTTGCTCTTCCTCCCGTGACGCATTTCTGGGTCTTCAATTGACGGGCGTCTGTCTGGGGCCACTCCATCTCGAATGCGCATTCCTCCCCCATTGGGGTCTGGCTCCAAGTCTTGTGTCTGTATTTGCTTCAGCGTTTCAAAGTGCTCCTTCATCGGCGGCTTCGCTAATTCTTCGGCGAGATGTTTTTTGAGCCATTTCTTGAGTGATGTAATTTCACCAAGGAGTAGTTGTATTGCTTCGGATTTTGCCGACGGGTCGCTCCATTCTCTGTCCAGCGCCTCTTTATGCTCGTCTCCAAAAGCAACGGGATGCCGGCCTGAAGACATACTTCTTTCAGGGACCAACCCAGAAGCGTTGCGGCGCAAGTTGCCACATTTCGCGCCGCGTGTGCCAATAGATTGATTGTGTCCTCGACCCGACCCGCCCCCTCGAGCGGACTCGAATCGAATGCAACTCGAAGTTCTTTTGGTAGTCTTTTCCAATCAAACTCTTTGGTATTTTCGTGCGAGCTCTACGGTTCGCTCCAGCAGTCGCCTGTCCATATTGGTGCGTATGAAGCGCGCTCGAAAATCGTAGAACGCGCCTTGCGAGAAGGCAGGCTCCGCCTCTCCCAGACGACCCAACAGCATCTGCACCGTCAGGTCGACGACTGTGAGTTCAACCATTTCCGCATCGGACATGGCTAAATACCCTTGAATCAGCGTCGCCATCGCCATCATTGCTGGCGGCACCGGCGTCTTTCCTGCTCCCGTATTTCGATACATCGACCCGAGTTCATTTTGAAA
>JAYUVR010000403.1:0-3825 GCA_043753955.1 Archangium sp.
GCGCTATGGTCCGCGGCCGTGAAAGAGCGGTTTCAGTCGATCGAAGAGAAGACCAAGAAAATTCGTGACGTTTTGCAGCTTAAACGCCCCGAGGTGCAAGACTTCTTGGACAAGCTGGAAATGGCCTGGGTGCACCATGATTGTGCACTTGAAGGGTCCATCTATTCCCCTCAGGAATTGACAGCGGCCCTCTACCCGGGTGCGGTGGTGGCGGAAGCCTCATTGCTCCCCATTGTGTGGGAGATCCGCAATCACAAAGCGGCGGTCGACTTCATTCGCGAAGAAGCGAAGACTTCGAAGAAGCACGGGCCACTGACGATGAGCTTCGTGCGACGTGTTCACGACTTGCTGTCGGGCAACACCGCCGATGCGCAGCAAGCGCGCGCCCAAGCCGACCGGCGTGAGCGAACTGAAAAAGAGCTCGTCAAAGACCGAGAAAAAGCGGGCTTTCGTAAAGACATTCCGCTCCACAAAACGTACCTGCACGAGATCGCGCAGCCGGCGAAGGTTCAGCCGTTGCTCGAAAAATTACTCGACTGGACCGCGTCTGCTGAATTTCGTGAATTTCACCCGCTGCTTCAGGCAGCGCGTGTTCAACACGAGTTCATCAAGATTTTCCCCTTCACCGATACCAGCGGCAAGGTTGGTCGAATGCTGACCAACTTCATTTTGATCCGCAACGGGTTCCTCCCGGTGGTGATCGTGTCGGTCGATCGCTCGAAATACTACGAAACCTTTCGTTCGACGTTTACCGCCTTCTCGAACCTGATGATGGACTCTATGGAAAACTCGCTCGATAACGGGCTCAAGTACTTCAAAGATCTCCAACGTTTTTATCGGTGACCTCGTGCCTGGCACTGCATTACCCTTGGTGGTCGCTGACCTTTCCGCCAAGCGGAAGGTCGAGCGATTAATCAAACTGTTTCGCGGTCGGCAACGCGGGTTGGTGCTCACTCACGACAACCCAGACCCCGATTCAATGGCGGCTGCGTGGGCCCTGGCGCTCGTCTTGAGCGTGCGGGTCGGCGTACCGACTGAGGTTGCTTACGGAGGCACCATCGGTCGCGCTGAAAATGCAGCCTTCGTCAAAGCGTTGAAGTTGCCCATTCGCCCGGTAGAAGACCTCGATCTCTCAACTTTCGATCTCTTTGCTCTGGTCGATACGCAGCAGTCCGTCGGCAATCACGCACTGCCCGAGATGAAGGTGGCGGACATCGTGGTTGACCATCACCCCCTGCGAGAAGGTGAAGCGGTTAACCCGTTCGCTGATCTCGGCAGTGACTACGGCGCCACTTCGACCATGTTGACGCAGTACATGCGGGCTGCGCGGGTCGAACCCACGGCCGAGTTGGCCACGGCGTTGTACTACGGCATCAAAGCCGACACGCGCGATCTCGGTCGGCACACCTGGGACCCCGACGTCGATTGTTATCTCTGGTTGTTCCCGCGCATCGATCGCGAACTGCTCAGTCAGATTGAGCACCCGAAATTGCCCGTGCGCTACTTCCGTCTTTTTCACGCCGCCATCGAAAAAGCGCGGCTCTATTCTCAAGCGGTCATCACTGATTTGGGCGACGTGTATTCGCCAGACCTGGTGGCGGAAGTCTCGGAACGCCTGTCTTTTATTGAAGGCACAAAATGGTCCCTGGCTTACGGCAGTTTCCGCAGCCAGCTCTATTTGTCATTGCGAGTGACGGACAAGCGAATGAATGCAGGTCGGCTCATTCGTGAAACGTGTGCTTCTTTAGGTGGTTCTGCTGGAGGCCACGGAAGCATGGCCGGAGCGCGGCTCCCGCTGGGAGGACGCAAAGAACAGCGCGAGGCGTTCAAACGCGACGTCGTTCGTCGATTCAAAAATGCCTTCGGCGTCGAAGGCGAGCGCGGCAATTCGCTGCTGTCAGACGAAGCGTGATCTACTGGGATCACAACGCCGGCGCCCCGCTGCTGCCGGAAGTCGCTCAGCTCCTGTCCACCGCATTTGCTCGGGTAGCAGGAAACCCTTCAAGCGTTCATCAAGTGGGGCGACAAGCGCGTCGCCACCTCGATTCAGCGCGAGAACGGGTGGCCAAGGTATTGGGTTGTACACCGCGTGAAATCGTCTTCACCGGTTCAGGCAGTGAAGCCGCAGCCATCGCCGTCTTGGGCGCCTACCGGGGCAGAAAAGACCTTTCAAAGCGGCGCGTGGTTACTACGGCCATAGAGCACCCCAGCATTTTAGGGGCAGTCAACGCACTCGAGCACGAAGGTGCCGAAGTGCTTCGCTTAGCGCCTGGGGCCGATGGAATAGTGCCCGCGCAAAAAATCTTCGAAGCTCTCGATGAAAACACAGCGCTGTGCTCGGTGCAGTGGGTGAACAATGAAACAGGCGTGATTCAGCCCGCCGCCGAGGTGGCTCGCTTCTGCGCCCAGCGGAAGATCGTCTTTCACACCGACGCGGTACAAGCCTTTGGCCGATTGCCTGCGTCGCTTCGAGAAGTACCTGCTGATTTCTTATCGCTTTCCGCGCACAAACTCGGGGGCCCATCGGGAGTCGGTGTTCTCTTCAGCCGAAGAGGAATCGACGTGGCGCCGCTCACTCCGGGGCATCAAGAAAATGGGCGACGAGGCGGTACTCAGGCGGTCGCGATGGCTGAGGCGCTGGCGCTGGCGCTTGAGCACGCCGTCACGCATCAAGAGCAACAACAGGTTGAATTGTCAGCCTTGCGCAACCGCTTTGAAGACGCAGTGCGCACGGCCCTGCCAGGGACACTGATCAATGGGACCGGCGCCCGAGTTGGCTCGACCAGCAATCTCTACTTTCCTCATACCGATGGCGAAGCGTTGTTGATTGCGCTCGACCTGGCAGGCATTTGCGTTTCATCAGGAGCCGCCTGTGCCTCAGGCTCATTAACCCCGTCACACGTCTTATTGGCGATGGGGCTCAGTTCGGCACACGCACACGGCTCGCTGCGCTTTTCATTGGGTGCGAGCAGCACCTTGAAAGAAGTCGAGTCAGTGGTCGCTGCGCTGGAAAAGCTGGTTCCGCAAAATCGGTTAGAAGGGGCTATTGATCGGTAGTGCCGAAGAGCCCTCGTACGACGGCCGAGATGGCCAGCGGCGTACCCACGCGTTCATCGTACAGTGGCGCAATTTCATCAGAGAATTCTTTGGCGCTGGCAAAACGCATGGCCGGATCAATGTCGAAAGCACGAGCGATAAGCCCTTCGACCACGGCTGGCACTTCTGGTCGAAGGTTGCGCACTGGAACAAATGAGGAGCTGCGAATGGCTCTGAAAACTTCTTGCGGTGCGCGGCCGACGAAGGGTCTTTGGAGCGTGAGCAATTCATACAACGTCACCGCCACCGCCCAGAGGTCAGCTGACGCTTCAAGGCGACCTTCCACCGCTTCTGGTGAAAGGTAAAAGGGTTTACCCATCACTTGATCTGGGCCGACTTCAATCAATGAGCGAGCGACTCCAAAATCGCCCAACACCAGTTCACCTGTTCGAGAGACAAAGAAGTTCGAGGGCGAGACGTCACAATGAACGATGCCCAATGGTTTTCCGGTGGGACCACGTGCGTGATGGGCATAATCAAGGGCATCGAGAAGCGCTCTTGAGAGGTAGAGCGCAAAGTCGATGGGCCAAGGTACTTTGCTCTGGCGACACCGCTTGATGATCTGCGCCACATCACGACCGTCGATGAGATCCATCACGATGAAGATGTCATCGGCGTCGGTTCCCACATCGAGCACTTGCACGATGTTGGGGTGATGAAGATGTCTTGAGAGTTCTGCTTCAGCCGTGAAGAGCCGCACCGCTTCTTCATCTTTACGCAATGCAGGCA
>JAYUVR010000404.1:0-15964 GCA_043753955.1 Archangium sp.
TTTAGTCAAACCAGCCTCCCGCACTGATCTTTTGCACGCCATCGACTTGCTGGTTCGAAACCCCAGCGGTCGAGAAAATCGAATTCTCATCGTTGAAGACGACGTGGCCTTAGAGAAATCACTCTTGAGACAATTCGATGGAGAAGAGCTCACCGCCCGCCGAGTCACGAGTGCACGCGCCGCCCTGATGGCCATTCAAAACGAAAGTTTTGGCTGTATGGTCCTCGACCTTGCGCTCCCCGACATGAGCGGGTTGGAACTCTTACAAACCATACAAGAGCGCTGTGGGGCACAGATGCCGGCTGTAGTCATCTACACCGCCCGGCCCCTGAGCAAGGCTGAAGTCAAACAGCTCGAGGCCTATACCGAAGCCATCGTTCTAAAAGAAGGTCACTCTTCAGAGCGACTGCTCAATGAAGTTCGACTCTTCGTACGGCGACTCAAAGAAGGTCTTTCGCCCCGGCAACCCATAGCCAACCAAGTGCACCGAACCAACGTGCGACTCGAAGGTCGAAAAATTATGATCGTCGATGACGACATGCGCACGGTATACGCACTGTCGGCATCTCTTCGAGCCAAAGGCGCAGAGATTCTCGCTGCTGACACAGGCAAAGTGGCGCTCGAAACTCTTTCAAAGGCTCCTGATGTCGACGCGGTGTTGATGGACATCATGATGCCCGAGATGGACGGTTACGAGGCCATGCGACGCATTCGCGAACAAGAGCGCTTTCAGAACCTTCACATCATCGCCCTCACCGCCAAGGCAATGAAAGGTGATGAAGAAAAGTGCAAAGAGGCGGGGGCAAACGACTACCTCCCCAAACCCATCGATACTGATTCTCTCTTGGCGCTACTCGACCGTGGCCTGTCGCAGGGGAACCCCGGTGCCAACTGACAACGCCATCGAAGCACTCGAGATTCGCCTCTTTCTGGAGGCCATCTACGCTCAGCACGGCTACGACTTTCGGGATTACTCGCCAGCCTCGATTCAGCGACGAGTTCTTACCGCTTTGACGCGTTCGGGCTTAAAGAATCTGGGCGACCTTCAGCATCATATTCTCGTCGACACCTCCCGCTTCACCAGCGTTCTTGAAGATCTCACGGTTCGAGCCACCGAGCCGTTTCGTGACCCGAGTTTTTACAGCGTCTTCCGCTCGCGGGTGGTTCCTGTCTTGCGAACCTACCCGCTGTTTAAAGTGTGGCACGCAGGCTGCGCTACGGGAGAAGAAGTCTATTCAAGTGCCATCGTTCTCACCGAGGAAGGACTTTATGACCGGGCACAAATCTACGCGACAGATCTCAGTCAGCGCGCTTTAGAGCAAGCTAAACAGGGGACATATTCGTCGGCTCAGTTGCCCGTGTTCACCAACAATTATGAAAAGGCCGGGGGCAAAACCACCCTCTCGACGTACTACACCGCTGCGTATGAAGGCATCGCGATGAGAGAATCATTGCGACGCAACGTGCATTTCTTTCACCACGATTTGGTGTCTGATCATTCATTTGGTGAGATGCAAGTTCTCTTTTGTAGAAACGTCTGCATCTACTTCGGCCGCGATCTTCGAGCGAGGGTGATTCGAAAATTCGCGCAAAGCCTTACTCCCGGCGGGTTCTTGTGCTTGGGGTCAGGCGAACGACTGACGCGCAAAGAAGGTGATGCGAATTTCACAGAGTTCGCACCAGAAGCTCAAATCTATCGCTTTGAGGGTTAGCACATGGGTAATCGCGACTCTAAGAGGCCTTCTTTCAGCGGTCTTCAAGCGACCCGGGCACCACCAGGCGTATTATTGGTGGACGACGTCGAAGCAAACCTGATCGCCATGGAAGCGCAGCTTGCAAAGCTCGACTGCCAGCTCGTTCGCGCTTCGTCAGGCAATGAGGCGCTCAAGCTGCTGCTGAAGCAGGAATTCGCGGTCATGCTTCTCGACGTTCAAATGCCCGAGATGGGTGGCTACGAAGTCGCCAGTTACGTTCGCAAAAACCCCACCACGCGGGACATGCCGATCATCTTTGTCACCGCAATGCATGAGACTGAAGAGAATGCTTTGCGAGGCTACGGCGCGGGGGCAGTCGATGTTCTTTTTAAACCAATAAACCCCGATATCTTGCATAGCAAAGTGAAAGTCTTCCTCGATTTGTATGTGAATCGAAGACAACTCACCGACGAAATCGAAGCGCACAAGAAGACGCTCGCCGCCCTTGAAACGTTTAATTACTCAGTGTCTCACGACCTCAAAGCGCCACTTCGCCCGCTTGCGGGTTTCAGCCAGGTTCTCCTCGAAGACTATGGAGATAAGCTCGACGACCAGGCGAAAAACTACCTCAATCGCATTCGAGCAGCCGCCTTAAAAATGTCTCAGCTCATCGAAGACATGCTCTTGCTCGCACGCATGGGGCGCGCCGAGATGAACGTGGGCGCGGTGAACTTGGTGCCGATCGCAAACGCCATCATCGATGAGCTTAAGAAGGATAACCCCACTCGCGAAGTCGAGTACGTCACGGTTTCTGATGCGGTTGTTGAAGGCGACCCCAGACTGTTGAGCATCGTTTTGAACAATCTGCTGCGCAACGCCTGGAAATTCACTCAAAAGACGGCCCAGCCCCGAATCGAATTCGGCGCCAAAGAAGGCGAACCACCGACCTACTTCGTGCGCGACAACGGAGCGGGCTTCGATATGGCTTACGCCGCCGGCCTTTTCCGGCCCTTCGGTCGCTTGCATTCGGACTCTGAATTTGAAGGTACTGGCATCGGCCTTTCGATTGTTCAACGCATCGTTGAACGGCACGGCGGCAAGGTGTGGGCCGAAGGCGCAGTCGGGCAAGGGGCAACCATTTTTCTTTCCCTCTAAAAACCGGCTTTTTCGGTGCTCGCTCAATCAATTCAAAAAAGATGCGAATCAAGCAATTGAGCATCGCCGCCGGGTACGCAGTGCACCACTTCTGAAGCTCCATGCGCGAAGATCAACTGGGCCGCCCGCGCTTCATCATTCGTCGACGTGAGAAGCACAGGGTTTGGCCCTGCGTCGAGCGTGAACCACACTCCAATACCTTGTGCTCTCGACTGCCGACAGGCTTCAATGACAGCCAAGGTCTGAGGCTTTAAATAACACAGCGGAGGGTTTGCCCCCATTGCCGTGGCATGCATTCGCCAGGCATTGCGCTCAGCCATTTCACCCACGGCCTCGAGATCGCGCTTTTTCACCAGACGCACGATGTCTTTGGCTTCGCGCTCAGCATCTTTAATCCACGCTGGGTAGTACGGCGACGTCTTGACTGTGGTGCGCATGCCGTCACGAGACTTCACTTCTTTTTCTACGCGGCTCACCATACCGACCAATAGCCGTAGATCAGGCCAGTGCTTTTCATCGCACAATTGCTCGCCGAAGCTGTCCTTACCATCACTGCGACGCCCTCGGTTCCACCGCACAAACCCCCCCTCAATGCTGCGCGAAGCCGAACCGCTGCCCTTGCGAGCCAAAATCGAATCAGCCCGAACATCGCGATTGAGGCCTGCAGCCGCTCGCGCTGCCACCGCCAAAGCTGCAAAGCCAGCCGCACTCGAAGCCAACCCAGCCGCGGCGGGAAAATCACCCCGAGAAACCATGCGCGCTGAACCCAATTTCGTTGGCCTCAGTTCTTTTCGCAACTCGCGAAATATCTCTTCTACTCGGGCACGCTCGGCACCTGCAGCCAGGCGGCCATTAATCTCAATGTAATCTTCCCCAGGGCGGCCCGAGAATTCCACCGTGGTGACAACCGCGAGGGGACCTAGGGTGACAGAGAAACTCGATTGATGCGGCAAGATGAGCTTCTCATCGCGCTTGCCCCAATATTTTATCAACGCGATGTTGGGGTGCGCTTTCGCAGTGGCTTTCACAAGGCCCTCGGCCCTGCCAACTGACTGACGAAACAGTCGATGCCTTCTGCACGCAATTTTATCACCGTGGGTTCAGGCTCAAGAAACAACCCGATGACGGCACCTCCATCGCCTCCGGCACCGGTGAGTTTGGCTCCGAGTGCTCCGACATCGCGAAGGCGATACACCATCGCTTCGATGGCTGGGCTCGAAAGGCCCAGTGCACTTAAGAAGCCGTGATTCATATTCATGATGTCACCCAAAGACTCGAGCTCTCCACGCGCAATCGCCTGAGCTCCGTCTTTCACCAGCCGAGCAATGTGCGTAAAAACGCTTCGGTAGCGCACGGGCCAGCGGCGCTGCCGTTCTTTGAGCGCCTTCACCGTCAACTTGGTCGGAGCTCGCGGCCCCGCCAAGGCGACCAACACCTTGAGCGGTCGAGGTGACTTCACTTCTCGCGCTTTGCCTTTTTGAAACAGCAACAAGCCATTGCGTGCACTGGTGGTGTGATCAACCCCGCTGGGCGTGCCGTGAAATTCTTTTTCCATTTCTAAAGCGAGCGCTTCGACCTCTTTGGCCCGAGCTGGCTTGGCCGTACGTGCTTCAAGCAACACCCGAGCGACAGCCACCGAGAGCGCCCCTGAACTGCCCAACCCCACCGACAGGGGTATTTCGCTTTCCAGGTGCACCGCTATATGCGGGTGTCGAACCTTGCGCGCCGCCCGGGCAAAAGCCCGTTCAAGAGCGCTTTGTTGCTCGGTGGATAGCCCAGCGGGAATTTCGAGCGCCGTAGCTTCAGCAGGTTCTCCCCAGGCGCGAACGCCTCGGTTGATCGCAGCAGACAAGGCGGGGTGACCGTAGACCACCCCATGCTCGCCCAGCAAAATGACCTTCCCCGGGCCAAACGCGGAGATACGAATGCTCACGGCGCACTCATATCACCCAAAGCTGGCGCTGCTTGTGCTGTCATCAAGGCCGCCAAAATTTCTTTGGCTTTTTCCACTTTCACCTGACCCACATTCACCAAGGCGTTGGCCACCATTTCGACCCAATGCCCTCGGGCTCCAGCGGTGACCGCCACGCAGCGGGCGTGCAACGCCATATGCCCTTTTTGAATGCCGACCGAACCCAAGGCACGGACGGCGGCGAGATTCTGAGAGAGACCGACGGCCGCCATCACCATTGAAAGCTCGCGCGCACTGCCCACGCGCAACACCTTGAGCGCAGCCTGCACTTGGGGGTGAACTTTGATGGGCCCGCCTACGGTGCCCAGTGCCAAAGGCAATTCGATTCGACCGACCAAATGACCCTCTTCGAGCATCCACGTCGAGAGGGGGCGATATTGACCGTCACGACAGGCGAACGCGTGGGCTCCCGCTTCAATGGAGCGCCAGTCTTGACCAGTGGCAATGGCGACGGCATCAATGCCATTCATCACGCCCTTATTGTGCGTCGCGGCCCGATAGGGGTCGGCCTGAGCAAATCGACTCGCCTGAACGATGCCTTCTGCAATGGCGTCGCCCGGCAAGCCGAAGTCAGCCAGCGAAGAGACGGGAATTCGACACGAAGCACGAGCGAGTCGGCGGTCGGCCAAATTCGACAGAATTCTTAAAAAAACTTTTCCCCCCGTCACTTGCTCTACCAACGGCGCCACACCCTCACACATGGTGTTGATGAGGTTTGCTCCCATTGCTTCTTGGGTGTCGATGTAGAGGTGCAGCACCACAATCGGCTCGCCTCGCGCCCCTTCTGGTGCAGGCAACACGCGAACTTCGATGTCTCGAGCGCCTCCACCGCGGGCCAACATGGCGGGGTGAAAACTGTTTGCCAGCGCTAAAATCTGCTCTTTTTGCGCCATCAGGCTTTTCGATGCTTCAGCGGGGTCGCCGTAGCCGGTCACCTGAACTTGGCCGATCATGATGGGATCATCGGCTTCGGCGTAAAAGCCCCCGCCTTCTCGCACAATCTTGGCCGCGAAACTCACCGCCGCCACCACTGACGGCTCTTCCACCACCATGGGCACGATGTAGTCGCGTCCGTTCACTTGCAGGTTGAGCCCCAAGCCCAGTGGCAGGCAAAAAACGCCGATGGCATTTTCAATCATCTGATTGGCCATCTCGGTGTTGAGCCCGGCGCCTTGAAGAGCGTTCATCTCATCAGCAGACAGCTTCATCATTCGAGACAACGTGCCCAAACGGTCCGCCACCGGAAGTTTGTGAAAGCCAGAAAGCCGAGAGGTCATCATGTCTGCCATTTGCGTTTTTCTCCGTGTACTTACATACCGCTCAAAGTCAGAAGCCAGTCTTTGAGTTCACCAGTCACTACTCGGGGCGCTCGCCGCAACTCAGTCACCGTTCGATTCCCCGTCAGGGCCATCGCTTGAGTCAAACCCGCTACAATCATCGTCAACGAATTCCGTACCGCCTCAATGCCGCCTGATTGATGTGCACGAAAGAGAGGCAAAGCCACACCACCCAAATCGGCACCAAGCGCGAGTGCTTTGGCCACTTCGAGACCTGTGCGAATGCCGCCAGAGGCAACCACTCGCACCTCAGCACCGATGACTTCGCGCATTGAGGCCACCGCCGCGGCAGTGGGAATGCCCCAGCTTGAAAACTGTGCTCCGACTTCTCGGGCCACGCCGGTGGAACGAAGCTGCTCTACCCGCACCCACGATGTGCCACCCAAGCCTGAAACGTCGATGTTGCTCACGCCGCAGCTGACTAAGCGACGAGCCACTTGGGGCGAAATGCCGCACCCGGTTTCTTTCACCACCAGCCGATCTCCATACACTTTGGCCAGCGAACTGATGGTGCGGTAGCCACCTTGAAAATCGCGATCTCCCTCGGGCTGATTCAGTTCTTGCCCGGGGTTTAAGTGAATGGCGAGGGCGTCAGCTCCGATGGCATCAGTCAGCCGGCGAATAGAATCGATCGACATTCGCGAAGCCTGCACCAACCCTAAATTGCCCAGCAACACCGTCGATGGCGCCACGGCGCGCACGGTAAACGTCGGTGTCAACTCAGGTCGCTCGGCCATCGCGCGTTGACTGCCCACGCCAAAAGCCACCCCAAATTCTTCTGCTACTTGAGCCAAGTCGCGATTCAGTTGGCCGGCCCGCTCTGTGCCTCCGGTCATTCCGGTGATGAGCAGCGGGGCCTTGAGGCTCTTTCCCAACCAAGTGATGCCCAGCTGCACCTGACTGACCGCCAATTCGGGCATGGCACAGTGCACAAAGCGCACATGCTCGAACAAAGTGGAATTCTCTACTGGAGCCACCTCTTCGGTTGCGCAGAGATCCAAGTGCGCATCTTTTCGTTTGGCGGTGGTGTCGTCGTACATCTGAGGTGTAGCTCCTACCAGGGAAGCTCGAAACGTTTCCACTGGGTCACTGAAGGTGCACTTCAAACCAGCTGGAATGCGGAAAGTTTGAGCACAAACATGCTCCTTAGAAAGATTCATGCCACTTTTCAGCATTGGCATAAGACTGCATCATGACGCAGCGCCTGTGCATCTTTTTGAACCGAGGCGAATACGACGCCATGCACCAAGGGTTTTCTATCGCCGCTTCCGCCGCGGCTCTTGGGCGGACCGTTGAGCTTTATTTTTTTTGGTGGGCACTCGAGAGATTGATTCGAGGCAATCTTGACGAGCCCGATCTCGAGCGCGACGACGTGAATGCGACGATGGAACTGCGGGGCGTGCCGACCTTGCGTCAACTGCTCGACGTGGTGCGCGATTCGGGGCAGGCCACTTTGTACGCCTGCACGGGTTCCATGGCGGCTATCGGCCTCACACCACCCGAGGTCGAACCCAAGGTCGATGGGCTCATCGGGTGGACGACCATCTTGCAACGCACCGCCGGAGTGGTCGATAGGTTTACGCTCTAAGACGCATCAGTGCCGTCGGTCTCTGGCCCGATGCACGAACGTCTTGTAGATGCCCAAATTGGGTGGCACTGAATCGAGTATTAATTCGGGGTGCCATTGCACACCCAACACGAAGTGATCGCTGGCCTGACCTTCAATCGCTTCAATGACGCCGTCTGGCGATGACGCGCACACAAGAAGCCCCGACCCGATCACCCTCACCGCTTGATGATGCGTCGAATTGACCATCAACTGACCTTTTCCTCCAACGCACTCGGCCAAGAGCGTTTGATCTTTCACCTCGATGGGGTGTTGTGGCTGAGCGCGATCGTGCTTTTGCTGATGGGCCTTCGCCTGAGGCAGCTGAGTGGCGATGTCCTGCACCAGCGTGCCACCGGCAATCACGTTGAGCAGCTGCATGCCTCCGCAAATGCCCAGTACCGGCAACTTACGCTGCATCGCCAAGCGCAGAACCGCGGCCTCAAAGTTTGTTCGGTTCTGCTTGATTTCACCCAATTGAGGTTGAGGTGCTTCGCCATACATCTGAGGTGAAATATCGAACGCGCCTCCCGTAATCAGTACGCCTGAAACGCGATCAAGGTACTGCTCGATGAGAGATCTCTCGTCGGTAAATGGAAGAATAAAAGGGAGACCTCCAGCGCGAAAGACGGCTTCGGCGTAGGCCGTTTTGAGCTCAAACTTCACTGAAGGTGACTCGAGGGTGGCTACCGAAATATCGGGAGTGATGCCAATCGAAGGACGTCGCGGGTGAGAAGGATGCTTCATCATCTGGAACCACAGAATGCCTGTTGAAGGGCTCGAGCGCGAGAAACGAGGTCATCGGCCTGAAAAAGACCTGACGCAACGGCGGCGCCCCAAGCACCGGCAGCTGCCACTTCACCAATGGTTTCCAAGGTTATTCCCGCGATGCCGACTACAGGCAGAGGCGAGCGTGCGACAATTTCGCGAAACGCGATGAGCCCCAAAGGAGCCTGCGCCAGCACTTTGGTGGTGGTGGTAAAGAGCGGGCCCAACCCCACATAGTCTGCGCCTAGGCCTTGGGCATGTTCGATGTCAGCAAGCGCCCTCGTGGTGACACCAATGACTGCGTCTTCACCCAGGAGGCGACGGGCCACATCTGCGGGAACATCATCGTCTCCTAAGTGCACCCCATCAGCGTTTCCAGAGAGCGCCAGGTCAACTCGATCATTGACGATGACGACCGTGCCTTGAGGTCGAGCGAGGTCAACGATGGTGCGAATGAGCAAGAGCGCTTGTCGATCGCTCGTGTGTTTCAGCCGCAATTGCAGAACGTTGACCTTCGCGTCAATGACGGCCTGTGCCTGCTGCTCAAGAGGAATCTCTTTCTTCACCGCGTCGTCTAAGAGCGCATAGAGACCACCAGGAAGCTTGTGAGCCATGCGTTGCTGCTATAAGGCGTTTTGCAGCATCCCCCTAAAGGAGAAGGCCCATGAGCGAAATCGAAACCCGCTATTCCGACAAGCGCACTGTTGAGCGCTACTTGCGTCAGGGCCTGGTGGACGAAAAGGCGTGGGAAAAGCACCTCAAGTCGCTCCCTGATTTGGCCGAAAAAGGCGAACGCGTACAAGCCGAGGCAGACGAGTACATTCTCGATGAAGACCTCAACGAGGGCGCCGAGTAATCGTCATGGGCTCTACCACTGGCGAGAGCTTCACCATGCAGCGTGATGAGCAGCTGACTTTTAGCGCCTTCGTGTTGGGCCTCGCTTCTTCGGCGTTGATTCACTTAGGCATTCACGAAAACCCCGAGACGGGTCAAGTCAGCGTCGATCTCCCGCTGGCGCGTCAGTCCATCGACGTACTGGCGCTGCTGCGCGACAAGACGCGGGGTAATCTTTCGGCCGAAGAAGAACTACTTTTTTCGTCGATTCTCTCTGATCTCAGGTTGCGCTTCGTCGAGAAGAGCAACGCGAAAGTCTAAGTGCTGAACCCATCGGCTCCCCGCTCGTACCGCTGGGCCCTGGTCGCGGCGGTAATCATCAGCTTTCAAGTCGCGCTCAGAGCTGCGTTTGATGTGCAAGAAGCGCTGAGCCACGATGCGCCCGCTTCGATGGTAGGCAGCGAAACATCTCTACCCGGCAGTGAGCTTTCTCCCATTGCGCAAAGACAAGTTTTTCTCGCTTCGGTGTCGGGGTACCAGAGTGCGCTTGAAGGCATGTTGCCCGCGCGCATTGCGACTTCAATCTTTCTCGCGTTGAGCGCTGGAGCCGTCTTTTTTCTGGCGATGAGATTGCGAATGTCGCAGGCAGATAGACCGACCATTGCCCATCAATTGGGGAGCGCTTCCCTTGTCGCAGCCGTGCTTCGCTCTATTGATGGGGCTGAAAATCTAGTCATCACTCGAAATACTGCAGAAGAGATGGCCAAAGCGTTGCGCGAGACCATGCAAGCCGAAGGGCTGGCCAATGGCGAAACACTTGCGAGTACCCTGACCAGCGGCCTCTCGTTCGGCACCGTCGCGTGGACCTTTGCGATGGTGGCCAGCTTCGTGACGATAGGAACGTACTTTCGCTCTGACGCGCTCGGCGTTTTGCTGGCCCGCGAAGAACCTTAAAAATTACCGAGCTGCAAACAATTCGTGCCGACGAAGCGCTTGAACCTGCTCAGGGAAAAGTTGCCAGAGCGGCTGCGGCTCTTGATGACGATTGAGATCGATAAGGGCCGAAGACTTTCGGGGAATACGAAGCAATTCTTCGCGATCAATCCCTAAGACTCGCGCCACGTAGCCCAACGGTAATTTTTGCTGCAGTCGAGCAAAAGCTTCTTCGTCATCTTCATCTTCGCCTTCTGGCAGCTCTGCATCTTCGTACCGAAAAATCTCGCCCCCCACCCTTCGACCGTTGGCGTAGGCGATGACTTGTTCGACTTCTTCAGTGTCGAAGGCGTAGGCGTGAACCGTGACGGGAAGATGCTCAGAGAGACGTCGAGCGAGCGCGTGATGGGTCAAATACCAGCGAGCTCCGGGGCGGCCATAAGTGAACGGAGCGTCCCACGCGAATCGGGCGATGCGCGGCCCGCCGAGGACCGTGACCAGCAGCCCGACGTCGTCGAGAGGTTGACCTTCCTCTTCGAGCGCCATGCGAGCCATTCGCTGCAACCACGCCGCGTCGACGTCTATGTATTGGCACAGATAGCCGCCGTGCGATTCCACGAAGAAAGCCCCCAAGCGTTACGCCGCGCGCGCCCCTACCCCAACTGCACCCTACCCACAACCTTGAAGACGCTAAAATAGCGCCTGCTGAAAAACCCAATGACGCAAAGAGACGTGTGGGCCGCACACCTGTGCTCGCCCTTGCGGAAGAGAGATCGACGCTTACGTTCTAAAGTATGCGGATCGACAAGTTTACGCTCAAAGCGCAAGAGGCCATTCAAGAAGGTCAATCGCTCGCTCGGCGTGCAAATCACGGTAACTACGAGCCGGAACACTTGCTCAAAGCCCTGCTGGAACAACAAGACGGCGTGGTGCTCCCCATGTTGCAAAAGATTGGGGCTGATGTGCGATTGCTGGGGCAACGCATTGACGACGCCCTCTCTCGTTTCTCGGTGATGAAAGGTGCGAGCACGTCACTAGGTAATCGTTTGGTCGGGCTTTTAGAGCGTGCTGAAGACGAAGCGCGCAGCCTGAAAGACGAATTCACCAGCTCTGAGCATCTGCTGATGGCCTTCGCAGATGACAAGGGGAGCGCGGGTGAGTTGCTTAAATCATCAGGCACCACCAAAGAGCGCATCGCAAGCGCCATTAAAGAGCTGCGAGGGACTTCACGCGTCACCAGCCAAGATGCTGAAGGCAACTATCGGGCGCTGGAAAAATACGGGAAAGATCTCACTGAACTGGCGCGCTCTGGAAAATTAGACCCCGTCATCGGTCGCGATGAAGAGATTCGAAGGGCCATTCAAGTGCTCTCGCGGCGCACGAAAAATAACCCCGTACTCATCGGTGAACCAGGCGTGGGAAAGACGGCCATCGCTGAGGGCTTAGCTCGCCGTATTATCGATGGTGATGTGCCCGAGGGGCTTAAACGCAAGCGACTGATCACCCTCGATTTGGGGGCGCTGGTCGCCGGCGCGAAATTTCGTGGCGAATTTGAAGAGCGACTGAAGTCGGTACTTAAAGAAGTGGCTTCTGCGAATGGCGAAATTATTCTCTTCATCGACGAACTGCACACCGTTGTCGGAGCAGGCAAAGCAGAAGGTTCGATGGACGCAGGGAATATGCTCAAGCCCGCGCTCGCTCGCGGAGAGCTGCATTGCATCGGGGCCACGACTCTTGATGAATACCGCAAACACATTGAGAAAGATGCGGCACTCGAAAGACGTTTTCAGCCCGTGATGGTGGGCGAGCCCACGGTGCACGATACGGTATCGATTTTAAGAGGCCTTAAGGAACGCTACGAAGTGCATCACGGCGTTCGCATTCAAGACTCAGCCCTAGTGGCCGCCGCGACTTTGTCAAACCGCTACATCAGCGATCGCTTTTTGCCTGATAAGGCCATCGATTTGGTTGATGAAGCGGCATCACGTTTACGCATCGAGATTGACTCGATGCCGACTGAAGTCGATGAAGTTCGTCGCCGCGTGATGCAATTAGAAATTGAACGCGAAGGTCTCAAGAAAGAAACTGACCTTCATTCGCGGGAACGTCTTTCGACCATCGAGAAAGACCTGGGCGGCTTGAACGAGCAATTCACCACCATGAAAGCCCAGTGGGAGGCAGAGAAAGCGGGCATCGCTAGGATTCGCGAAGTCAAAGAGAAGGTCGAATTGGCGAGGAACGATCAAGCGTCAGCAGAGCGTCGGGGTGATCTCAATAAGGCTGCAGAAATCAAATTCGGAGTGCTGCCTTCGCTTGAGAAGGAACAATTACAACTCCAAGTGCGCTTGGGTGAATTGCAAACGCATCAGAAGTTTCTCAAAGAAGAAGTCGATTCTGAAGACATCGCCGAAGTGGTGGGCAAGTGGACAGGCATTCCCGTCTCGAGATTGCTCGAGGGTGAACTGCAGAAGCTCGTCAAGATGGAATCGAGATTGGCCGAGCGAGTCATCGGTCAAAAGAGTGCCTTGGAAGCCGTCTCAAATGCAGTGCGCAGAGCGCGCTCAGGCTTGCAAGACCCCAATCGGCCCATCGGCTCATTCATCTTTTTAGGCCCCACCGGCGTGGGCAAAACTGAAACCGCTAAAGCACTCGCTGAATTCATGTTCGATACGGACAATTCAATCGTTCGCATCGACATGTCTGAATACATGGAAAAGCACTCTGTTTCGCGACTGATTGGAGCGCCTCCAGGCTACGTGGGTTACGACGAAGGTGGGCAACTCACAGAGACTGTTCGTCGTCGCCCATACTCGGTGGTGCTCTTCGACGAAATCGAGAAAGCCCATCACGACGTGTTCAACGTATTGCTCCAGATTCTTGATGAAGGTCGACTCACTGACGGCCAGGGGCGCACCATTGACTTCAAGAATACAGTGCTCATTCTCACCTCGAACATTGGCGCGCAGGCGCTGCAAGAATCATTGGCTGAGAAGAAGGAAATTGACGCTGCCACCCGACGTAACGTGATGGATCAACTCAAGCAGCACTTCCGCCCAGAGTTCATCAATCGCATCGACGAGATCGTCATCTTCGAGCCACTGCGACAAGACGACATTGCGCATGTGGTCGACTTACAAATGGGTCGCTTAAAGAAACTGGCTGCTGACAAGCGCATCACGCTTGAACTGACGGCTCAAGGTCGCGAGTTCCTCGCCGCTGAAGGGTACGACCCCATTTACGGAGCGAGACCTCTCAAACGAGCCATTCAAAAGCACGTGCAAGATCCACTTGCACTGAAACTGCTCGCCGGCGAATTCGTTCCTGGCGATCACGTCATAATTGATGGCACTGCGTCTGGGCTTCGACTTCTCGCTCGACCCAGAGCCTAAGGGGGAAGCGCATGCAGGGGGCAGGGTGCCTCACTGAGCTCGGTTTGCCGCCTGTCGCCCCGTAGCTGTAGCCAGGGCCGTGATGCCGATACCGAGCATCAAACTGACCCCTCGTATCACCAGTTCCTGAGGCATGAATGTCAATGCTTCGAAGCCATTGATGGCTGATGTGAGCAGTATCGAAAACGACTCTCCGGAAAGCGCGGCTCCAATAGAAAACCCAAGCGTATCGATGACTGTAATTCGGCCAATAACGTAACCAAACAACGGAAGCAGACCGAGTAACCAGAGTCTCTTGAGGGCCCAAAACAACACCTCACTCTCAACGGGTTCTATCTGCTGCGCAATGAACGCTGAGCCGATGTTACCGCACACAAAACTCAACGTCCCGATGCCGACGCGAAGAATGAACTGACGTGCGCCTCCTTCGGCTCGACGTAATGCGCCCTCACTCATCGGCATCGTCATCGTTTCGTGGCCCATCGCCGTAAAAGACTTCTTCCATACACAGCCCCTGCGGAGGTGCTGTCGACCCTGCCTTTCGGCGATCCTTCCCCTCTAAGACAGTCTTGACCCACGGGGGCGGGTAGCGCCCTCTGCCCACTTCAACCAAGGTGCCCACCAGATTGCGCACCATGTGTTTGAGAAAAGCCGTGCCTTCCACCACGAATGCAATCTCGTCACCCGGTACACCGGACACATCTACTCGAGTCAAAGCCCGAATGGCATGCGCAGCCTGGCAATTCGAGGCTCGGAATGCCGAGAAGTCATGTTTGCCCAACAAATGGACGGCAGCTGTAGACATCGCGGCGGTGTCGAGCGGTTTAAATATCTCCCAGTGCGTAAACCGACACAGGGGTGAGCGCATGCTCCGATTGTTGATCAAGTAACGGTAGCGCTTCCCCGTACTCCACCGACGCGGGTCAAATTCGGGCGCGACTTCAGCTGCTGAAACCACCGCAATATCTCGAGGGAGCAAAGAGTTGAGACCCTTCGCATACGCTTTGAGAGGTAACTCGCGCGGTGAATCAAAGGCCACCACCTGCCCCCGGGCATGCACTCCAGAATCAGTGCGGCCGGCAGCCATCAACGACACAGGAGAGCCCACCAATTGCTCTAAAGCGTGCTGCACCCGCGCCTGAACGGAAGGACCATTGAGCTGAATTTGCCAGCCCACGTAGTGGGTTCCGTCGTACTCAAGCACTAACTTCAGGCGGGGCATCGCACTTCAATTACAAGAAGCCTTCAAGAAGCGCATCTATCGATATTTCAAAAAGCCGCCCAGCACATCACGAACCAGCGAATTGAGGCTCAAACCACTGCGCTTCGCAATTTCGGCCAACTGCTCGAATTCATGACTAGACAGTTGCAGCGTCAATGATTGATCTTCACCCTTCGCTTGTGGCGCGGCTTCCACTTCTGAGAGATCAGAAATGCCCTCAACCACTGAAACCACGTCTTCTTCTTGCTCGACGAAGTCGTCTTCTTGCCCATTTTGCGGCCGAATCGTCTGCAGCCGATTCTTCTCTTCTTCGAGCTCGTCATTGAAAAGCTGCTTCAAGAAGTTCGAGAGGTGAATATTCGACGGCGTAAATTCATACTGAGAAAGAAATTGGTCCAAGTCGTACTGCATTTCCCAAGCTGTCTGGTATCGCAGCTCGCGGTCTTTCTCTAAAGCCTTCATCAAAATGGCTTCAACGCCCTCTGGAATATCGGCCTTGAAGTAAGTTGGGGCGTAGATTTTGCCCTCGGTAATCGACTTCAAAATCGCCACTTCAGAGTCACCGGTAAACAACTTAAAGCCAGTGAGCCACTCGTACAGCACCACACCCAGCGAAAAAATATCGCTGCGATTGTCGAGCGACTTGCCCATGCACTGCTCGGGCGACATGTATGAAAGCTTGCCTTTGATTTCCCCGGCCCGTGTCTGCTCAATCTGATTTGCAGCCTTCGCAATACCAAAATCGAGCATTTTCACCGTGCCATCAAAAGACACGAAAATATTCTCAGGGGTCACATCGCGGTGCACGATATTGAGGGGATTCCCATACATGTCTGTACGGGCGTGCGCATAGTAAAGCCCTTCGCAGACTGACGATGCGATTTTGAGCGCATACACCATGGGGAATGGAATACCCAACGCGTCAGCTTTGGGAATGATGCGACGCATGTCGCGCCCAAAGATGTATTCCATGGCGATGAAATACGACTCGCCGATGCGCCCCAAATCGTAGATCTGCACGATGTTGGGGTGATTGAGATGAGCAGCCAGTTTG
>JAYUVR010000405.1:0-2409 GCA_043753955.1 Archangium sp.
AAAATTATTTCGAAGTACTCGGCGTTACGCCAAGCGCAACTCGCGAAGAGATTAAGCGAGCCTTTTTTTCGTTGGCGAAGGCTTACCACCCAGACAAACATCTTGCTTCAAGCAGTGCCGAAACACGCGCACTCTCGCAGCACATTTATGATTTCATTTCGACAGCCCATGACACGCTGACTCAGCCCGGAGAACGGGCGAGCTACCTCGCTTCACTTTCGACGGAAAATCGCCGCGCGGAAGATGCAGACGTAGGCAAAGTGTTGGCTGCAGAAGGTAAATTTCAACGCGGCGAAGAGATGATGCAGCAACACCTTTTCGCAGAGGCGGTGAAGCTGTTTAACGAAGCCATCGCCCTCTACCCCGACGAAGGGGAATTCCACGCTTGGCACGGGTGGGCACTGTTTCAAGCTTTTCCCGACCGGGTCGAAGACGCCTTGCGAGCCCTTGAAACCGCGGTGAGCCTGAACCCTAAACTCGATCAAAGTTATCTTTTTCTCGGCTACATATACAAAGCCATCGGCAGACCAGATCGCGCAGAACGCCAGTTTGAAAAGGCGATTCAATGTAACCCCGCCTGCACCGAAGCACTGCACGAGCTGCGGTTGTTTGGCAAACAGCGACGCTGAGCCACCCCACCCCGTGCGCTTAAGGGAACGGTTTGAAATCACCAGACCTCTCGAAGAGATGGAACTCGCCTTGGTGCGGGGTTCCATCGCCAATGTCGGGTTGGTTGACGCTCATGAAGAAGCCATTCTGCGCACAGCCCTTTCACTCGCTCGCCTTTACAAGGTGCGGCACCTCGGCCGCGACATCGGAGTGGGTGCATCACTTGTCTCTTTTAGAGAAGACATCGCCCGCACGCTCGGCCCGGTGCTGTTGCCGCCCAAAGGCGCGATCGTACGCTCGAAACTCTTGCCTCACTTAAGAGATCTCAAAGTGCGAACCATTCAAGTGCGAGATCGCTTGGTGCGCCGCTTCGCCGATCGAATTCCATTTGAAGCCATCGATCGCGAATTGAGAGAAAAAGCACTGGTGCTGGTCATGGGCGGTGGCGGAGGCACGGCCTATGTGTACTTAGGCGTGATGTCGTTGCTCGATGAATATGGCCTTCAACCCAAGCTGATGGTGGGTACGTCGATGGGCAGCATCTTGGCCTTATTCCGCAGTCGCATGGCTCGCTTTGAACAAGATGAAGTGGTGGGCATTGTGCGCTCGCTCTCATGGCGAAAGTTGTTCCGCACTCTTTCCACTGAAAATCGATACGGAGTTCCGGCAGCGCTTCGCCTCTATTTACGCAGTGGGCTTGGCCGCTACTTCGGAGTCGATAGTCGCGGCCAAGAAGGCCCACGACTCAAAGATTTGCCGATAAAGATCATCATCGCGGCCAGTGGCATCAGAAAAGGCAAATTGCCTCACCCGTTGGAATTTTATGAAAAACTGATTTCCGCCTCGCCCCGGTGGTTGCTGAACCCACTCATTCTTCCACGTTGGTTTAGTGCCATCGCCGAATTCACTGCTCGCCCTGACATCTTGACGCGAGTGCACTTTGGGGCCGACGAGGGTACCGACGAATTTGACGCCCTCGATGCAGCGGGGTTTTCCAGCGCATTGCCTGGCATCATTCACTACGACGTTTTCAGAGAAGACCCGCGCATGCATGCACTGCTCACACAGTACATGGGAGATCACGGCATCACCCGCTTCATCGACGGTGGGTTGGTTGACAATGTGCCCGCTCGAACCGCGTGGCGGGCCGTGCACAAAGGCTCTATCGGCACCCGCAACGCCTTCATCTTGGCCCTCAACGGGTTTTCAATGAAACTCAATACACCGCTGTGGCTCGCGCTCGCCCGATTGGCAGAGCTCAATGTGGCCAAGAATCGCCCCTGGGCGCACCTCATGCACGATTTTAGACGCACTCTGGGCCCGCTGGTCATCGTTCCCTCGGTAGAACAGTTGCTCGAAGCAGTTCAACTTGGCCGCACTGCCCTCGCGTGGGACATGCAAGTCGTCGCTCGGCTGATGGCGCCTTTGCCTCAGCTGGCGCCGCCTCCCATTTAAAGCAGAGCACCACGCGAAGGCCGGTTGCCTTGACCCCTCGCATGGTGTCAAAGCCTGCACTGCTATGAGCTCAACTTCGAATGCAATGTTGAAGGCAGACCACGTGTGGATGGATGGGCAGCTCACTCCTTGGAAAGATGCCCAAGTTCATGTGATGACGCACGCCCTGCACTATGGGCTGGGCGTCTTCGAAGGTATTCGGGCCTACCGCGCCAAAAATGGGAAATTGGCTATTTTTCGTCTGCGCGAACACATTCGGCGGCTGTTCGATTCAGCCCACATCATCTTGCTGAAGATGCCGTACACCCAAGAAGAGTTGTTCAACGCCTGCATTGAAGTGCTGCG
>JAYUVR010000406.1:0-16488 GCA_043753955.1 Archangium sp.
GTCGAGCAGTTCGCGGCGCACGGAGCCATCGTACTCAATGCTGCGCGAGGCATTGGCATTTCCCGAAACCCTGCGAGATGTCTTCAGCGCTTGGCGTCAGAAGGGCTCGACATTCCCGCAATGGTGATGTCGCGGGAAGTGGGCGATCTGCAGGCCATGGTGGACGAGGTGGGTGGCGTGCCCGTCTTGGTAAAACTCCTTGCGGGCAACGAACGGCGCGGGGTGATGCTGTGCGAATCGCGGCAATCACTCGAAGCGGCTCTCGAAGCCATCCTTGGCTTGGGTCACAACATCGTGATGCAAGAATACGTGCGCAAGGCTCAACGCGATGTGCGCGTATTTGTGGTGGGCGGTGTCGCTTTGGCCGCGGTGTCACGTATTCCGCGGCCCGGTCGCCTTTCGCTCACGCTTTCGCGCTTCGCGCGCATCGAAGCGATTGAAATCACGCCAGCCCTGAGAACCGCTGCCGAAGCTGCAGCGCGCATCTCTCAACTCGAGGTTTGTGCAGTCGACTTGCTTGAACTGCGTCAACCCGATCGCCAGGCGCGCATCTTTGAAGTCAATGCTTCTCCGGCCTTACCTGAGATGGAAGCGGCCACGGGCGTCGATCTCGCGACGGCCATCATCATCAGGGCTGAAGTGTTGTACAGGGAACGTCAAGCCGCGAACGCGAGTTGAAACCAGCAGCCCGCTTCGGGGCATATACAGATTGAGGGCATGATGCGAAATGTGAAGCAAATGTTGATGTTCGTGATTGCGTTGAGCGCACTGTCGAGTTCGGCAGCCGTTGACGTCGAGTCATTTTACGAAATCGTTACCACCGGTACTTCGAGCAAACTCAAGGCGGGCGAGACAGGGCAGGTGGTCATTTCGATAAAGGCCAAAAATGGCGCTCATGTTTCAGACGAGGCGCCGCTCAAGATTGAATTGAGCAGCAAACAATCGAAGCTCGCCAAAGAAAAACTGACTTTGGCTGACGCGGTGAACCCGAAGAAGGCTGACGATTCAACCTTTCCCGACCCGCGCTTTGAAATTCCATTTACTCCCACGGCGCATGGCCCCACCACGGTCGAAGCAAAGATGACTTTTTTTATCTGCAGCGAAAAGCAGTGCACGCGGCAAATGAAAACCCTTTCGTTCCCCGTGGAGGTGATGTGAGCGGCATTATTTTTGGCGTCAACCCAGTTTTAGAAGCGCTTCGTGGAAAGCCTGAAACCATCGAACGCATTGCCATCGCTGAGGGTGCGTTGAATCAGCGCGTAGCGGGCGAACTGATGACGCGCGCACGCGAGGCTAAAGTTCGCATCGAAATGGTTGAGCGAGAGCGACTCGATCGCATGACTGACGACGGCGTACATCAAGGCGTCGTCGCTGAAGTGCGCGACTTTGAGTACATCGGCCTGACAGAGCTCATCAAAAAAGCCAAGGCCAGTGGTCGTCACCCTTTGATAGTTCTGCTCGACGGCATTCAAGACCCCCACAATCTCGGAGCCATCATTCGTTCAGCGCATGCTTTTGGAGCTCAAGGCGTGGTGATCATGAAAGACCGCGCAGTCGGGGTGACTGCAGTCGCGGTGAAAGCGTCGGCCGGTGCGACTTCGCATTGCTCTGTGGCTCGAGTGACAAACTTGTCTCGCGCCATCGATGAACTCAAAGAAGCTGGCTTTTGGACGGTCGCCGCAGAGCCCTCGGGCAAAGAAGTCGCGTGGCAGGCCAAATTGACGGGCCCCTTAGCGGTCATCGTCGGCGCCGAAGGCGGAGGCGTTCGCAAAGGCGTGCTCGGTCACGCCGACTACAAAGTGCGAATTCCCACCGTGGGTCAGGTCGCCAGCCTCAATGCGTCGGTGTCTGCGGGCGTGCTGTTGTACGAAATCACGCGTCAACGAGGTCAGATCTAAATTCTGCTGAAGAGAAGTTCGAGAGCGGATTTTGGGATCTCCTTGACTTGAACTATCGCCCGTGGCTAGAGGGGGCCGCCCATCGACAGGCGGGTGGCCTGGTTTCCTCAAGCAGTTCGGAACCTTGCCGGTGTAGCTCAGCTGGTAGAGCACCTGATTTGTAATCAGTAGGTCGCGGGTTCGAATCCCGCCGCCGGCCACGAAGTCGAGTCGAGGCCACAAAAATTGAATAAGCGGCAGGCCCTCCTGGAGGGGTAGCCAAGTGGCCAACGGCAACAGACTGTAAATCTGTCGGTCCTCGACCTTCGGTGGTTCGAATCCACCCCCCTCCACAGAGACATACCAGCCACCATTACCATGCGGGGATAGCTCAGCTGGTAGAGCGTCAGCCTTCCAAGCTGAATGTCGCGGGTTCGAATCCCGTTCCCCGCTCCATTCTCGAAGTGTATTGAGAACGAAGCGCGAGTTGGCAGTAAGCAGTGGCCGTAAAAAGTGGTACCAGCACCGAAGTAGAAAGCAGTGCCCTGATAGCTCAGTTGGCAGAGCGCGTCCTTGGTAAGGACGAGGTCACCAGTTCAATCCTGGTTCAGGGCTCCATTTGAAGTATTGACGCAGTCACAAACACACGCGCCTCGGAGCGCAAGAAGGAAGAACCGATATGTCGAAGGAAAAATTTGAGAGAAACAAGCCGCACGTCAACATCGGCACCATCGGCCACGTTGACCACGGCAAGACCACTTTGACCGCTGCCATCACCAAAGTGTTGGCTAAGTCGGGCGGCGCAACTTTCCTTGCGTACGATCAAATTGACAAGGCGCCTGAAGAGCGCGCCCGCGGCATCACCATCTCGACCGCGCACGTTGAGTACCAGACCAAGAATCGCCACTACGCGCACGTCGACTGTCCCGGCCACGCCGACTACGTGAAGAACATGATCACCGGCGCAGCCCAGATGGACGGCGCGATTCTGGTCGTCAGTGCACCCGATGGTCCGATGCCTCAGACCCGTGAGCACATTCTTCTCGCGCGTCAGGTCGGCGTTCCTTACATCGTGGTCTTCCTGAACAAGGTCGACATGCTCGATGACGCTGAACTGCGCCAGCTGGTCGAAGAAGAAATTCGCGATCTGCTCAAGAAGTACGAGTTCCCCGGTGACAAGATTCCCGTCATTCCTGGTTCGGCACTCAAGGCGCTCGAAGGCGACATGTCAGAAATTGGCGAGCCTGCGATCCTCAAGTTGATGGAGGCCGTCGACAGCTACATTCCGACCCCCACCCGCGCCGTCGACAAGCCTTTCTTGATGCCTGTTGAAGACGTGTTCTCGATCGAAGGCCGTGGCACCGTCGCCACCGGCCGTGTCGAGCGTGGCATCGTGAAGGTCGGCGACGAAGTTGAAGTGATCGGCCTGCGCCCGACGCAGAAGACCGTCGTCACCGGCGTCGAAATGTTCAAGAAGTTGCTCGATTCCGGCATGGCCGGCGACAACATCGGCGCGCTGGTTCGTGGTCTGAAGCGCGAAGACATTGAGCGTGGTCAAGTGTTCGCCAAGCCCGGCTCGGTGAACCCCCACACCAAGTTCAAGGCGCAGATCTACGTGCTCACCAAAGAAGAGGGTGGTCGTCACACGCCTTTCTTCAAAGGCTACCGACCTCAGTTTTACTTCCGCACTACAGACGTGACGGGATCGGTGCAGTTGCCTGAAGGCGTTGAGATGATCATGCCTGGCGACAACACCAACATCGAGGTGGAATTGATCACCCCCATCGCGATGGAAAAAGAACTTCGTTTCGCAATCCGTGAGGGTGGGCGAACCGTCGGTTCTGGCGTCGTGGCCGATATCATCGCCTGATTTAACGTTGATGCACTTTTGGGGTCTGCCAGTTGGCAGACCCTCTTGACACGAGGGGAGGGCTTCTGTCAGGGAGCCGTCCCCTCTGTCGTCATCTTTCCTAGGAGTTGTGCCATGCCCAAGGGCAACCGCAGCCTCATTTCGCTCGAGTGCACGGTCTGTAAAGACCGGAACTACGTGACGACCAAAAATCGTCGCAAGCAACAAGACAAGCTCGAGATGTCGAAGTTCTGTCGCCGGTGTCGGAAACACACCGATCATAAAGAAGGTAAAGTTGGCTGATTCATTCTTTGGACGCCAGTAGCTCCAACGGTAGAGCAGCGGTCTCCAAAACCGCGTGTTGCAGGTTCGAATCCTGCCTGGCGTGCCAGTTTCTGAAGGCCTCAATGAAGAGCACCACACGGAAAATGGTCCGTTGGGTGTTCGAGGTCTCTGTTTGTCGAAACGGAAGGGTCCCGCACCATGTCGGCGACTGAAGCGAGCCAGCAGGCAAATCGAGCAGAGATGGACCCACGGCGATTGGTCGTCGTGAGCTATCTCGTGTTCGGTCTCATTTTGACGTTATTTCTAGGCCGATTGGTTGAGCTGTTGCTCGGCCAGTTGGGCTTGCCAAACGCCGAGATTATTTCCGGCACGGGCATTCATCTCACCGATTTGATCGGCCTGGTGGTGACCGGCATTGCTGGTGGCCTCGCTTGGTCGAACCCGAAAGTGAGAACACTTTCGTTGGAAGTGGCCAGCGAGCTGATGCGGGTGACTTGGCCATCGTGGGAAGACGTTCGCGTCTCGACCATCGCGGTGGTGGTGGCCTCCGTGGTGGCTTCACTCATCCTCTTTGGGATGGACACGTTGAGCTATCAATTGATGGTCGATTGGCTACCCGCCCTGGTGAAAAATCTCCGAGGGGCTCAGTGATGACTGTTGAGAACGCTGAAAAGAAATGGTTCGTGGTCCACACGTATTCGAACTTCGAGAGCAAGGCGAAGAAGAGCCTTGAAGACAAGATCAAGCTCGAAGGGCTGCAAGAGTTTTTTGGCGACATTTTGGTGCCAACCGAACAAGTGGTCGAGATGCGTGACGGCCAGAAGCGTACCACTCGCCGCAAGACCATGCCAGGCTACATCTTGGTGAATATGGCGATGAACAATCGCACCAAGAGCTTGGTGAAAAATACGCCCAAAGTGACGGGTTTTTTAGGCGCCGTGGGGCAAGATGATCCACCGCCGCTCCGTGACACTGAAGTGCAGCGTCTGACGACACAGCTCTCAGAAGGTACTTCGCGGCCTAAGCCCAAGGTTCAGTACGACGAGGGCGATACGGTGCGGGTCATCGATGGTCCGTTTGCCAATTTTAATGGCTCTATCGAAGAAGTGAACCCAGAAAAGGGTCGGGTCAAAGTGCTGGTCAGCATCTTTGGTCGCTCGACCCCGGTTGAACTCGACTTTATGCAGGTGGAAAAAACCACCGGCTGATGAAGCAGCACCACCACAGCGTGGGAGGTGGGTAAACCACCGCTTGAACCACGGGAGAACGAAGCAATGAAGAAGATTACCGGACAAGTTAAACTGCAGATTCCAGCTGGGAAGGCAAACCCAGCTCCTCCGATCGGTCCCGCCCTGGGTCAAATGGGCGTGAACATCATGGAATTCTGTAAGCAGTTCAATGCGAAGACTCAGCAAGCGATGAAAGAAGCGTTGATCATTCCGGTGATCATCACTGTCTATCAAGATCGCTCGTTCACCTTCGAACTCAAGACCCCTCCAGCGTCAGTGTTGCTGAAGAAGGCGGCTGGGCTGCATACCGAAAAGAAGAAGGGCTCGGGCGCCAAGAGGTCGGGCAAAGAAATCGTAGGCAAGGTGACGATGAAGCAGGTGGAAGAGATCGCGAAACAGAAGATCCAGGACACCACCGCCGGCAGCATCGAGGCGTGTATGCGAACCATCGCCGGTACTGCGCGTTCGATGGGTATTCAGGTTCTCTGATTCGTCATTTTTCTTCTTCAACTTCTTCTTTCAAAAAAGGTTTCCACCATGCCTGGCAAAAAATTTCGCGCTGCTGTCGAGAAGGTCGACCGCAACAAGCGCTACACCATTTCCGAAGGTTTTCAGATTCTCAAGCAGACGGCCGACCTCGTGAAGGGCAAATTCGACCAAACCGTCGATGTGGCCATCAACTTAGGTGTCGACCCTAAACACGCTGACCAAATGGTCCGTGGAGCCGTGGTTCTCCCTCATGGAACCGGCAAAAGTGCTCGCGTGGCAGTCTTTGCGAAGGGCGAGAAGCAGACTGAAGCCACCAATGCCGGAGCTGATTTTGTTGGCGAAGCGGATCTCGCTAAGAAAATTGAAGAAGGCTTTATGGACTTCGACACCGTCATTGCCACGCCTGACATGATGGGCGTAGTCGGTCGTTTGGGTAAGGTTCTCGGTCCTCGTGGCCTGATGCCTAACCCGAAGGTCGGTACAGTGACCGTCGACTTGGCCAGGGCCATCAAAGAAGCCAAAGGTGGCAAGATTGAGTTCCGCGCTGAGAAGGCGGGCATCGTGCATGCTCCCGTGGGCAAGGCCTCATTCAGTTCTGAGAAGCTCGCTGAGAACTTCAATGTGCTCATCGAACTGGTGATGAAGATGAAGCCTGCCACCGCCAAAGGGGTGTACTTGAAAGGCATCACCGTGAGCTCGACGATGGGCCCGGGCATTAAGATCGACACTCAGGAAATCGCCGCGCGGTTTAAGTGACATCGAAAGAACCCTCTCTTTTGCGAGGGTGTTGACATTGCGGGCCTACCTCGTGTAAGCGCGCCAGACGCTGCAATCACAACGCCAAAGAACTTCACGTTCTCGAAGCGCCAAATTCAAAAAGAATAGACCCTGGATGAAGACAGCAGGGGCACTGAAGTTGAGCACGGCGTTCTCTTGGCAACCCATTTCTCGAAAGTGAAATGGGGGAGAGTGCGGTGTGACGCTTCGATGCTTAAACGGTAGCCATGATGGGCTGCCCTGCCGAGACGGGGAGCGGTGAGAAAAGATGAGCGTGAGCTCGACTTCGCCTCACGACAATCTCGCTCCTGCATTCGCTTTACCGGGATGTCAAAGACGGAAGGAGGTGTGCAAATGCTCAAGAGCGAGAAAGAAGTGATGATCAAGGAGCTCAACGATAAGTTCACCCGTGCGAAGGGTGTGATTATTGCTGAGTTCAGTAAGCTCGACGTCGATACCGTGAACCGGCTTCGCAAGAAGCTGCGCGACGGAAAAGTCGAGTGGAAGGTGCTGAAGAATACGTTGGCGCGACGCGCCGCGAAGGGTACCTCAGTCGAAAAGATCTCTGATGACTTCGTCGGGCCGGTGGCAGCAGCCATCAGCTATGACGATGTCATTGCTCCGGCGAAAATTTTGTCGGAATTCGTGAAAGACCTCGAGAAGGTGAAGATCCGTTCGGGTGTCATTCAAGGACAGAAGATCGACAAGGCAGGCGTGGCAGCACTGGCGAAGTTGCCAGGTCTGAACGAACTTCGTGCAACGATTCTCAGCATGCTCAACCAGCCTGCGACCAAGCTGCTCCGTACGATCAAGGAGCCCAGTGGTTCGTTGGTGCGGGTGATCAAGGCAAAGTCGGAAAAGGCGTAATCAAACCGTTTTTTAAACCTCTATCGCAGTTTATTTTGAAGGAAGAAAAGTCATGGCAGACATCAATACGATCATCGACCAGCTCTCGGGCCTCACGGTTCTCGAAGCGGCCGATTTGGTGAAGAAGTTGGAAGAGAAGTGGGGCGTTTCTGCAGCGGCCGCGGTGGCTGTTGCGGCAGGCCCGGCGGCGGCAGCAGCCCCCGTTGAAGCGCAGACTGAGTTCACGGTCATTCTGGCGAAGGCCGGAGACAAGAAGATTGACGTGATCAAAGTCATTCGTGAATTGACCGGTTTGGGCCTCAAAGAGGCGAAGGACCTGGTCGAAGGCGCTCCCAAGACGGTTAAAGAGGGCGTGAGCAAAGATGAGTCGGCCAAGATGAAGGAAAAATTGGCGGCTGCTGGAGCGACGGTCGAGTTGAAGTAACCCCTTTTTCTCAAAGTCGGTTCGTGGGCGAGCCGGTGACCCTTTCGAAAAATGGTCATCGGCTTTGCCCGTATTGAGTGGTCCTGTCTTTCTGGAGAAGCGAATGCCCACCCTGCAGAACAACTTCCGTGCGCGGAAGAGCTTCGCGAAGATCAACAAGGTCATTGAGATCCCTAACCTCATCAACATCCAGAAGCAGAGCTACGAGAAGTTCCTGCAAGCTGATGTTCTGCCGGAAAAGAGAGAGGACGTCGGCCTTCAGGCCGTTTTTAAGTCCGTCTTCCCGATCCGCGACTTCAACGAGACGAGCTCGTTGGAATTCGTCAGCTACAATCTCGAAAAGCCCAAATATGACGTCGACGAATGCCGCCAACGCGGCATGACATTCGCCGCGCCCATCAAGGTGGTGGTGCGCTTGGTGGTTTGGGACAAAGACGAAGAGACGGGCGCGCAGTCGATTCGCGACGTCAAAGAGCAAGAGGTCTACTTCGGCGAAATTCCGCTGATGACCGAGAACGGCACGTTTATCATCAACGGCACCGAGCGTGTCGTGGTGAGCCAACTGCACCGTTCGCCGGGCGCCTTCTTCGATCACGACAAGGGCAAGAGCCACTCGTCGGGTAAACTTTTGTACAACGCCCGGGTCATACCCTCGCGCGGTTCGTGGCTCGATTTCGAGTTCGACCATAAAGATTTGTTGTACGTGCGAATCGATCGCCGCCGAAAGCTGCCCGTCACGGTCTTGATTCGTGCGCTGGGTGCCGTCAAAGACACGGCCAAGAAGAGCCCGTTGGAATTCAAGGGTTCGACGGAAGAGATCCTCAACTACTTCTACGCGTCAGAGACCATTTATCTCTACGCTGAGAATGAGTTCGAAAAGTCTGTTGACTTTGAACTGCTCTACAACCAACGCGCAACGCGCGATGTGAAGACCAAGAGCGGCGAGGTCATCGTCAAAAAGAACCGTAAGTTCACTCGCGCTTCGCTCAAGAAGCTCGAGGCTTCGAAGATCACCCGGCTGCCCCTCGATGCAGAAGAGCTCTTCACCAAGGTTTCGGCCTACGACGTGGTCGATGAGGCCACTGGCGAAGTGCTGTTAGAATGCAACGAAGAACTGTCTCAAACCGCGGTTGACGAGCTTCTCAAGCGCGACGTTAAAGAGATCAAAGTTCTCTTCATCGACAATCTGAACGTCGGGCCTTATCTGCGCGACACGCTGTTGATGGACAAGATTGAATCGCCCGAAGAAGCGGTGATGGAAATCTACCGTCGCGTGCGCCCTGGCGACCCGCCGACGCCCGAGACTGCCGTCAATTTGTTCAACAATGTGCTGTTCTTCAACCCTGAGCGGTATGACCTCTCGAAGGTTGGCCGACTGAAGCTCAATTCCAAATTTGGTTTGGAAGAGCCTTTGGACAATCAGGTTCTGACCAAGCGCGATATTCTCGAGACGATTCGATATTTGATCGACCTCAAGAACGGCAAGGGTCAGATCGACGACATCGACCACCTCGGCAATCGCCGGGTACGTGCGGTTGGTGAGTTGCTTGAAAATCAGTACCGCATCGGTCTCGTTCGTATGGAGCGCGCCATCAAAGAGCGCATGAGTCTCCAGGAAATTGAGACGTTGATGCCGCACGATTTGATCAACGCCAAGCCAGTGACGGCGGTGATTAAGGAGTTCTTCGGCTCGAGCCAACTCTCGCAGTTTATGGACCAGACCAACCCGCTGTCTGAGGTCACGCACAAGCGTCGCCTCTCGGCCCTTGGGCCTGGCGGTTTGACCCGTGAGCGCGCCGGTTTCGAAGTGCGCGACGTGCACCCCACGCACTACGGCCGTATCTGCCCCATCGAGACGCCTGAAGGTCCGAACATCGGCCTTATCTCGTCGCTGTCTTCGTACGCTCGAGTCAATGAGTTTGGCTTTATTGAGACGCCGTATCGGAAGGTCGAAGAGGGTGGTTTGACCCCCGACGTTGCCTTCTACTCGGCGCTCGAAGAAGAGAAGCACACCATCGCGCAGGCGAACGTGGGCGTGGACAAGAAGGGTAAGTTCACTGCAGAGCACGTACAGGCTCGCCGCGGTGGTGAGTTTGTTCAGGCGCGCCCAGAAGATGTGAACTTGATGGACGTCTCACCGAATCAGTTGGTGTCGGTGGCCGCGTCGCTGGTTCCTTTCCTCGAGAACGACGACGCCAACCGCGCGTTGATGGGTTCCAACATGCAGCGCCAGGCCGTTCCGCTGGTGCGCACCGCATCGCCCCTGGTGGGCACCGGTATCGAAGCGGTGGTTGCGCGCGATTCTGGAGTGTGTGTGGTGGCTCGCCGTGACGGCGTGGTGGAATCAGTTGATGCCAGCCGCATCGTGGTGCGAGCTGAAGTGCCGGCCGCGTTCAGCGATGTGGCCAGCGAAGTCGACATCTACAACTTGGTCAAATACCAGCGCTCCAACCAGAGCACCTGCCTCAACCAGAAGCCCATCGTGAAGAAGGGTGACAAGGTTCGCAAAGGTGACGTACTTGGTGATGGGCCCGCGTGTGAGACAGGCGAGCTGGCCTTGGGTCAGAACGTAGTGATCGCGTTCATGCCTTGGCAAGGTTACAACTACGAAGACTCGATTTTGATGAGCGAGAACATCGTCAAGTACGACGTGTTCACCTCGATCCACATCGAAGAGTTCGAGTGCATCGCCCGCGATACCAAGCTTGGAAAAGAAGAGATTACCCGCGACATTCCCAACGTCGGTGAAGAGGCGCTCAAAGACCTCGACGAGTCGGGAATCATTCGCATCGGCGCTGAAGTAAAGCCCGGCGACATCTTGGTGGGCAAGATTACTCCTAAGGGCGAGACTCAGCTTTCTCCTGAAGAGAAACTGCTGCGAGCCATCTTCGGCGAGAAGGCCGGCGATGTTCGCGACACCTCGTTGCGTGTACCTCCTGGAGTTACGGGCACCGTCATCGGCGCCAAGGTTTTCTCGCGCAAAGGCGTGGAGAAGGACGAGCGAGCGAAGCAAATTGAGTCGATGGATGAGGCTCGGCTGCTCAAAGATCAGAACGATGAGATCAAGATTTTGCAGGACTCAGCGTTTAGCCGCATCAGGAAGATGTTTGACACCAAGGAAACCCAGTCGAAGTTGATCGACGACAAGGGCAGACAGTTCCTGAAGAAGGGCGATGTACTCACCGAAGAGCTCCTGTCTGAAATTCCGTACAAGTACTGGGGCGAGATTTCGGTCAACGAGCAAGTCGACGCCAAAGTTCGAGATATTTTAAAGAATCTCGAAGAGAACAAGGAGGCCGTGAAGTTGGCCTTTGGCGAGAAGATTGCGCGCATCAAGAAGGGCGACGAGCTCCCTCCAGGCGTGATCAAGATGGTGAAGGTGTACGTCGCCATCAAGCGCAAGCTTCAAGTGGGCGACAAGATGGCCGGTCGTCACGGGAACAAGGGTGTGGTGTCTCGCATTCTTCCCATTGAAGACATGCCGTACCTTGAAGACGGCCGCCCCGTCGACATCGTGCTCAACCCGTTGGGCGTGCCTTCACGCATGAACATCGGTCAAATTCTCGAGGTTCACTTGGGCTGGGCTGCGCGGGGCGTGGGCGAGAAGCTGCAAGAATTTGTCGTGAAGGGTTCCGCTGATGCCTGTCGTAAGGGCCTCAAGGGCGTCTACGACGATGAGAAGTTCCACGAGTTCCTCGACAAGTTGACCGACACGGAAGCCATCGAGCTCGCGCGTCGGTTGCACAAGGGTATTCACTTGGCGAGCCCCGTGTTCGAAGGGGCGCACGAGACAGAGATTCACAATCTCTTTGAGAAGGCCGGTTTGCCGAAGTCTGGGCAGATGGTGCTCTTCGACGGTCGAACGGGTGAGGTGTTTGATCAAAACGTCACCGTCGGCGTGATGTACATGCTCAAGTTGCATCACTTGGTCGATGAGAAGATTCACGCGCGCTCAATCGGGCCCTATTCCTTGGTCACTCAGCAACCGCTGGGCGGCAAGGCGCAGTTCGGTGGTCAGCGACTGGGCGAGATGGAAGTGTGGGCCATGGAAGCCTACGGAGCTGCTTACAGTCTCCAGGAATTCCTCACCGTCAAGTCTGACGACGTGGTCGGTCGTACTCGCATGTACGAGTCGATCGTCAAGGGTGACTACACGCTCGAATCGGGGTTGCCAGAGTCGTTCAACGTGTTGCTCAAAGAGTTGCAGGCTTTGGGTCTCGACATTGAACTTCTGGAAAAGGCCCCCCCTGAACGTCGCCGTACTTCGGTGATGGTCTCAGATGAGCCTGCCAAAACGGGGACCGACGCCTGACCACTTGGGTCAGTCGTCACTTGAAATAAACGTCTTAAGAAGAACTCTTCCCAAACAGGTGAATCCGTGAAGGACATCTTCAATTTCTTCGAGAAGCCGAAGGACCCCCTCTCTTTTCAGGCGATTCGTATCGCCTTAGCCTCGCCTGATAAGATTCGTCAGTGGTCGCACGGTGAAGTGAAGAAGCCGGAAACCATCAACTACCGAACCTTCAAGCCTGAGCGTGACGGCCTGTTCTGCGCGCGCATCTTTGGGCCCGTGAAGGACTACGAGTGCAATTGCGGCAAGTACAAGCGCATGAAGCACCGCGGAGTGGTGTGCGAGAAGTGCGGCGTCGAGGTGATTCAGTCAAAGGTGCGCCGTGAGCGCCTGGGGCACATCACTTTGGCCACGCCCGTTGCACACATCTGGTTCCTAAAGAGCCTTCCTTCACGCATCGGTGCGCTCCTCGACATGACGTTGAAGGACCTTGAAAAGGTCCTCTACTGCGAGTCGTACATCGTGCTCGACCCCAAGAGCACTGAGCTCACCAAGGGCGAGCTCATCACTGAAGAGAAGTTCCAGAAGCTGTTGCAAGAGCATGGCGACGAGTCATTTGTCGCGGCCATGGGCGGCGAGGCCGTTCGCGAAATGCTCAAGGCGATCAACGTCGACGAGCTCGCTGAGCAAATGCGCGCCGAGATGAAGGTCACCACCAGCGAAGCCAAGCGGAAGAAGTATGCGAAGCGCCTGAAGGTGCTCGAGTCGTTCCGCTCATCGGGCCCCGCTGGGCAACGCAACTTGCCTGAGTGGCTGATGCTCGACGTCATTCCGGTGTTGCCACCCGACTTGCGACCGTTGGTTCCTTTGGACGGCGGCCGTTTCGCCACCTCTGACCTCAACGACCTCTATCGCCGCGTCATCAACCGCAACAACCGTCTCAAGCGTCTTCAAGAATTGAACGCCCCAGACATCATCATCCGCAACGAGAAGCGCATGCTTCAAGAAGCGGTCGACGCGTTGTTCGACAACGGCCGTCGCGGCAAGACCATCACGGGCCCCAACAAGCGCCCGCTCAAATCGCTCTCTGACATGCTCAAGGGCAAGCAAGGTCGCTTCCGTCAGAACTTGCTCGGCAAGCGCGTTGACTACTCAGGTCGTTCAGTGATCGTCGTGGGGCCCGAACTTCGACTCCATCAGTGCGGGTTGCCGAAGATCATGGCCCTCGAGCTCTTCAAGCCATTCATCTACAACAAGCTCGAAGAGAAGGGCTACGTCACCACCATCAAGTCAGCCAAGAAGATGGTCGAGAAAGAACGTCCTGAAGTGTGGGACATACTCGACGAGGTGATTCGCGAGCATCCGGTGCTCCTCAACCGTGCTCCCACGCTCCACCGCCTTGGTATGCAGGCGTTTGAACCGGTGTTGATTGAAGGCAAAGCCATTCAATTGCACCCGTTGGTCTGTACGGCCTTCAACGCCGACTTCGACGGAGACCAAATGGCCGTGCACGTGCCGCTTTCTATCGAAGCGCAGATGGAAGCACGCACGCTGATGATGTCGACGAACAACATCTTGAGCCCGGCGAGCGGCAAGCCAATCATCGTGCCCACGCAGGACATGGTGCTCGGCATTTATTACATGACCCGTCCTCGCGAGTTCGCGCTGGGCGAAGGCATGACGTTCGCTTCTGCAAACGAAGTGCGTGCCGCGTATGATCAAAACGCGGTCCATTTGCAGGCGAAGATCAAGTGCCGCCTCAACGGGAAAATTCACGAAACCACCGTTGGTCGCGTATTGCTGGCAGAGATTGTGCCTGCGCGAGTGGGCTTCGATGAAGTGAACAAAGTCCTCGACAAGAAGCAGTTGGGGAATCTCATCGACATTTGTTACCGCCTCACCGGCGAAAAAGAGACGGTGTTGCTCGCCGATCGCATTCGCTCGTACGGGTATACCAATGCGACTCGAGCCGGCATTTCCATCGCGCTTAAAGACATGATCATTCCGCCCGCGAAGTACGAGCTGATTGAGGCGGCGCAAAAGGAAGTAGCTGAAGTCGAGAATCAGTATCTCGAAGGTCTGATTACAGTCGGTGAGCGCTCGAACAAGGTCATCGACATCTGGGCTCAGACTACTGAAGCGATCACCAAGAAGATGATGGAGCAGATTTCCGAAGAGAGCATTTCGGGGATCAACCGGGAAGGGAAGAAAGAAACCCGCACCCAAAAGAGCTTCAACCCCATCTTCATCATGGCCGATTCTGGTGCCCGTGGTTCGACGCAGCAGATTCGTCAGCTGGCCGGTATGCGCGGTCTGATGGCGAAGCCGTCAGGTGAAATCATCGAGCAGCCCATCACGGCGAACTTCCGTGAAGGTCTGTCCGTGTTGCAGTACTTCATTTCAACGCACGGTGCTCGCAAGGGTTTGGCCGACACTGCGTTGAAGACGGCGAACTCCGGTTACTTGACTCGCCGTCTGGTCGACGTCGCGCAAGACGCCATCGTCAACGAGTATGACTGCGGTACACTGGACGGCATCGTCATCACCGCCTTGGTTGAAGGTGGTGAAGAGATTGAGCCGCTTCACGAGCGCATCTTGGGCCGAGTGGCTCTCGATGACATTCACGACCCCGTGACGGGCGAAGTGTTGGTGCGCGCCAACGAAGAAATTGATGAAGCGCGTGTGCTCAGGGTGGTGAATGCAGGTCTCGACCGAGTGAAGATTCGCTCGGGTCTGACCTGCCAAACCAAGCGCGGCATCTGCGTCGAGTGTTACGGGCGTGACTTGGCCCGCGGTCGCAAGGTGTCTGTGGGCGAGGCTGTCGGCGTTATCGCCGCGCAGTCTATCGGTGAGCCTGGCACGCAGCTGACCATGCGCACGTTCCACGTCGGTGGCGCGGCCATGGGTCGATCGCAGCAGTCTGAGTTGAACTCTCGTTTTGCCGGAACCGTGAAGTTTGTCGGCTTGTCGAGCGTGAAGCGCACGGGCGGCGAAGCGGTGGTGACCAACCGCAACGGTGAAATCATCATCGTCGATGATTCTGGCCGTGAGCGCGAGCGGCATCGCATGGTGTACGGCGCTCGACTGATGGTGAAGGAAGGCCAGAAAGTCGAAGCCAACGCGAAGCTCGGTGAATGGGAACCTTTCGCCATGCCGCTTCTGTCTGAAGTTGGCGGTGCGGTGAAGTTCGAAGACATCATCGAAGGTGTCACCATGAACGAGTCGACGGACGAGGTCACTGGCCTCAGCCGTCGGACGATCATCGAATCGCGCGACCCTGAAGCGCGCCCGCGCATCACCATTCGTGATGCCAAGGGCGAGCTGCGAACGTTGCCCAACGGCCAACCGGCAAGCTACTTCTTGCCGCAAGGCGCGGCTCTGGCGGTCGACGATCTCCAGGAAATTACGCCTGGTGAAGTGGTGGCCCGTGTTCCTCGTGAAACCACCAAGACTAAAGACATCACAGGCGGTCTGCCTCGAGTGGCTGAGCTCTTCGAAGCCCGTAAGCCGAAGGATCACGCCATCATTGCCGAGATCGATGGCGTGGTGTCATTCGGTAAAGACACGAAGGGCAAGCGCAACCTCATCATCACTCCAGAAGTGAATGGGGAAGCCCGGGTCGATTTGGCCAAGCCGTATTTAATCGCCAAGTCGAAGCACATCACGGTGCACGCTGGAGACCGTGTGCGCGCTGGCGAATCGCTGATGGACGGCGCCGCGAACCCTCACGACATTCTCAAAGTGTTGGGTGAAAAAGAACTGGCGCGCTTCTTGGTTGACGAAACGCAGGAGGTCTACCGACTCCAAGGCGTAAAAATCAACGACAAGCACATCGAAATCATCGTTCGTCAGATGCTGCGTCGAGTGCGCGTGACAGACGTGGGCGACACGGAGTTCCTCATCGACGAACAGGTCGAGAAGTGGGTCTTCGAAGAAGAAAATGAGAAGGCCCTTAACGCAGGCCGTCGACCGGCAGTAGGCGAGCCGTTGCTCTTGGGTATCACCAAGGCTTCGCTTTCTACCGAGTCGTTCATCTCGGCATCGTCCTTCCAAGAGACGACCAAAGTGCTCACCGAAGCCGCGATTTCCGGCAAGGTCGACTATCTGCGCGGCTTGAAAGAAAACGTCATCATGGGCCGGCTGATCCCCGCGGGTACCGGGCTCCCGAACTACAAACACTTGGACATCATGGTTGACAGTGTCACCGATGAGATGGCCCCAGCGGCTGATGTGGTGGGAGCAGCCCACGCCGACCCTGCGACCCTACGCGCGCAGCTCCCGAGTGCTCGAGTGGAATCAGGCGCTTAATAAGCCATCTGATTTGTTCATCAATTTGAGGCGACTCCAAATAGGATGGAGTCGCCTCTTTTTTTGATTTTGTGAGAATTATTTTGACTAAA
>JAYUVR010000407.1:0-12339 GCA_043753955.1 Archangium sp.
GGCCGCGCATGCCATGTTCCGCTGCCAGCCGAATCTTGGGCAGTACCTCAGCGAACGAAATGAGACTGTCGTATTTGGCGGTATCTCGAACCTCACGCCAGCGAGAATGGTAGCGATATTGTTTTCTTCCCCTTTGATCTCGACCCGTGGCTTGAATGTGGCCATGTGCCTCGGGGCATATCCACACTTGTGTCCAGGCAGGAGGGATCGCCAGGGCTTTAATTCGCTCAACATCAGCCGGACGACAACGACGGCCTGATTGATCAAAATAGCGAAACGAAGAGCGGCTCGACCTTACTCTTCGAAACCCCGGTTTGGTGTCGACAACATATTTAAGTTTTGCTCGATGAATACTCACAACCGCAGCTGAATGACTCACCGCCTTTGCCATCAACAAGAGCGTTGCATCGCTCGTTCCATCGCCGGTTTTGTGAGGAAATCTCTATCAACGAGGGCACAAAAGGTGAGGCGACTCGTCTCATCTGGTGCACATTGCCCCGGTTTTTCTTACTTCGCCTTATCTATGCGCGCGTACAACGGGGTCAGCCGAGCATGAGCAATGCGAGCGGCGTAACATTCTTCGCCCAGTTCAAACAAAGCGCCATCAAGCTCATCTTCAGCCGCTTTGATTTCATCTTCTTTGGCGACGATGCCTGCCTCCAGTTCGTCCATGGCCCCTTTGTGTTGATGTTCTCGTTCTGCCAGCTCATCTTCCAGTTCAAGCAATCGCTTGTGCGCCAAGATGCCTTGAGCACCCGGCTGCCCCGGCCGCGGAGTGAGCACTTGATTGAGTTCCCACTCACGCTCTTCGATGTTTCTTTTCTCGCGCATGATGTGCAAGCGCGATTTCTTTAAATTCTCGTGTGACATGGCGATCTTTCGAGCGTCATGCCCTTCTCGCATTTCCATTTCTTTGTGAGCCGTTTCTGCGCCAGCAAGAGATTGTCGTTGGTACCGAAAGGCAGCCTTCAGTGCAGACAACTTCTTCTTCATTTCGCGAGAACGGCCTTCGACTCCGGCGACAGCAGAGCGCCACTTCATCACAATGGCTTTGAGATCCTTTTTCTCGGCTTCCTGAGCATCGAGGAAGTCTTGCCAGCGTTGATCTTCCTGATTGAGTTCATCTTCTGCGGCCTCGAGCGCACTTCGGCGATCGAGCACTTCGTCTTCAGCCGCAAATACCACCGACATGCCGCGCGGAAGTTTCTTGGCCTCACTCAAATGCGCCCTGGCGAGGTCACCAAGCTCAAAAATCAATTCCTCGTACGACTCACTGCTGGCCATAGAATTTTCATATTCTAACCCAGCTCCCCAGCCATCACGTGAGGGAAGCGTGCAATGCGACCCCCAAAAGTATCAACCCCAAAGGAACCCACTGCGTCACTCGTATCGTCGACTGCCGGCGAAGCCACCACGCGCCTGCGAATGCCAGCGGGCTAACCAACAGCAGCGCCAGTGACGTACCCAGTGCACTTCCACCTTCACTGCGAAGGCCGATGGCCGCGCCAAACAAAGGAGCAACGATGGGAGGGAATGACGTTTTGGCGCCAACTTGAACACCCAAAAGCACCAGAAACAGGGTGGGAGGCCACCACCCCAATGACCACCAACTTCCTATGAATGCCGTTCCCACCGCGAGCAGCACTGCCGTCAGTCGCTGCCGAAGCGTCGCCAATGCAAAGAGTAACCCCATCAACGCGGCGACCCCTTCGAGAGCGACGCTGCGGAAAAGACCCGCGCGCAATGAAGTGAGCACACCAGCATCAGGCCCTGGGGCCGCAATCAACGAGAGCGTACTCAGAGCACCTTGCGCGACGGCTGGCGTTCGTCCACCGCTTGAGCTTCCGACGACGACTTTGTAGTTGGGCGGAAGAATCTGAAGAAAACGAAAGTCTTGCCGGGGTATGCCCTGGGCACATGTAAATTCGCCTTCAAGCTGAATGACCCCCTGTTCAAGCCGCGCATTGCTCTTGTCGAGCGAGCAGACCTTTCCAGCACTGGTGAGCGGGGCTTGGTCCCAAAACCCGACCCGCAAGGCTTTCTCTTTCGCCACCAAATCAGCTTGAGAAAGTGTCTGGTCGCCATCGGCATCAAGGGGAATCAGTAATGCGAGCGTTTCAACGCTCAGGGTGACGACTTCTTTCCACCTTCCTTCCTTGGGCATTGGCCTTGCGTCGACGAAGATGACGTCTGCGTCATGTGCCTGCGCAGTACGCGCAAAGAAAGCCATCACCAGAAAAAGCCAACGCATGCGCCGACCGTGGCTGGTGCTCGCGCTGCTTTCAAGCACCGCGTGAGTGCGCTATTGCAAACCTCACCATGCGTGTGGGGGTTACTGGAATTTCGTCAGATTTGGGCCTGGGGCTTCTTGAGCGGCTCGACGCCGATGCTCGAGTGACGAGCATTGTCGCCTTCGACATTGCCCCGCCTCTTCAGCACTCGAAGAAGTGCAGTTTCGTGTCCGTCGACTTGGCGCAGCCGGGCACGGAGGTCGACTTCAATCGATCTCTCCAAGAGCACAAGCTTGACGCGCTTTTCCATCTCGCTTTTGTCAATTCTCGCCTTCATCGAGCCGCCTTTGCACACGAGCTCGAAGTCATCGGGACATTGAATGTGATGGCGGCAGCACAGGCGACAGGTCTGCCTCGGTTGATCATCCCTTCGCTGACTGCGCTCTACGGGGCCCGCCCTCAAGGCCCTGCGCTCTGCCAAGAATCGCACCCACTCGCGGCTCAAGGGGTGCGCTTTGTGACCGATCGCATCGAAGTAGAGCGACAACTCGAGCGCTTCGCCGAGCGCAACCCCAACACTCAAGTGATTGTGCTGCGCTTTGCACCCATCGTCGGGCCGAGCGCAGACAACCCATTCACTCGTCTCTTGCGCACAGGTCTTGTCCCTACATTCTTGGGCTTTGACCCTTTGTGGCAAGTGGTGCACCAAGACGATGCAGTGACGGCTCTTCATCTTTCGCTCACCACCAAAGCCAAAGGCGCTTTCAACATCGTCGGTCACGCGGTGGCTCCGTTTTCCACCGTCGTCAGATTGTCTGGCGCCAAGAGCGTGCCGATGCCCGGGCCGCTTCTGCGCGCCACCATTCGGGCCTTCGAAGCCGCAGGCCTCCCTTCTGTTCCCGTGCCCATGCTGCCTTTTCTCCGTTACAGCTGGGTTGCTGATGATCTTCGCGCTCGCCGCCACTTGGGCTTCGAGGCGCGCGTGCCGTTCCGTGAGGCGTTGGCCTCGATTCGTCAGAGGAGTGCCTGAAAATGGCCGCTCGCAAGCCTTCAAAACCAACCAAACCTGTTTCTCGCAAGCCTCTTAAAGCGGCCACCTTGGGGAATGACCCCTTTGCCCGAGGGTCGGCGGTACGCTCAGCAGCGTCTTCCCTGCCCCTTCCCCCAGCGGTGTCCCCCAGCCTTTCAGCTGAACCGCAGCCCCACGCCAATTCGCCTTTGGCCGTGCCTCTGGTTGGCCCAATGGCGCACCGAGCCTCTCCATCGCTGAGCGTTGACCCCCACCCCCATGCAGCAGCCCCATCGGGAGAAATACTCTCGATGCCTGCGGCGCACCCCAGTTCGCCCACCGTAATTGCCGACCCGCAGCCCCATGCTCACGCTCCTCGAGGCGAGGCCCTCTCAGGCCATTCTCCACACAATGCTTCTCCGACGCTGAAGGCCGACCCAACGCCTCATGCAGGCGCACCTTTCGGAGAAATGCTCTCGATACCTGCGGCACACCCCAGTTCACCTACGGTGGTCTCTGACCCGCAGCCTCATTCTCACACACCGCGCGGTGAGCGACTCTCGGGCCACGTGCCCCACAATGCGTCTCCGACGCTGAAGCCCGACCCCACGCCTCATGCGAGTGCACCTTCAGTGGTTGAAGAGCGAGCGTCTTCGCAGGTGATTCGGCGCGACCTCGCCCCCCCAGCGCTGCCTCCGCCCACACTGAAAACGACGCTCAAAGGCATCTTCAACGTCATCCGTTCAGCGGCAGGCTTTGCAAGTCGTGTCACGCAAGTCGACCGTTGGGGCAAAGATGAGTCGCTTTCTTCTTCGCTTCGTCCGCTTGCTGATTTGCTCTATGAAAAATACTGGCGCGTACAGGTTGAAGGAGCCGATCTGCTCCCGACTGGCCCCTTCATCATCGTCGCCAATCACGCAGGAGCGCTGCCTCTTGATGGTCCGGTGATGCACATGGCGTTGCGGCGAGAGCGCCCGGATCTAAAAGAAGCGCGATGGCTGCTTGAAGATCAGCTCTTTCACGCGCCTATACTGGGAGTGATGGCCAATCGCTTGGGCGCAGTGCGAGCGAACCCTGAAAATGCGCTGCGGCTGCTCGAAGAACAACGCCCGCTCATCATTTTTCCCGAAGGTTTCCAAGGGCTCTCGAAACCTTTTTCTGAGCGCTATCAGCTCAAACGCTTTGGTCGGGGCGGGTATCTCAAAGTGGCATTGCGGGCCCAGGTGCCCATCATTCCCACAGCCATCGTCGGGGGCGAAGAATCAATGCCGCTCTTGGGGAAAGTTCCCGGCGCGCTGTTGGGGTTACAGTACTTGCCCATCACGCTCCCCCCGCTTCCGGCTCGGTGGCACATTCGTTTCGGGGCGCCGATTTCTCTTTCGGGGGCGCCTGCACAGCCCGAAGACGATCTCTCATGGGTCGAACGAAAAAACGCTCAAGTGAGAGATCAAATCGAAGGCATGTTGACGCAGATGCTCAAACACCGACACCGCATTTTCTAAATCGCCACACAGTTGCGGCCTGCGGCCTTCGCCTCGTAAAGCTTCTGATCTGCTCGATGCAACAACTCGGCTGCATCTTCGATTTTCTTTTTCTGCGCCATCGCGACGCCCGCAGACACAGTGACTGAGATGGCATCGCCGTCGTACGAGAAGGAATGTCGTTCGACCAGCTTGCGCGCTTTTTCAGCCATCAGCCCCGCCCCTTTGGTGTCGACTTCCGGCAAGAGAAGCGCGAATTCTTCACCGCCGTAACGAGCAAATACATCTTCTCGTCGCGTGCGTGAGGCGACTTTGAGGGCGAACTCTTTGAGCACTGCATCGCCGGCCAAGTGGCCGTAGGTGTCATTGATTTTTTTAAAGTGATCAATATCAAGCAGAACCAAAGACAGCGAGCGCGCGTAACGCCGAGAACGCGAAAGCTCTCTTTCGATAGCGTCTTCGAAGTACCGACGGTTGAAGATCTGCGTCAGCCCGTCAACCGTGGTCATGCGGTAAATCTCGTCGTGGTAGGCAGCCTCAATATTATTCGAAGCGATGAACTTAAAAATCGTTCGCCCGATTTTGATGAAGTCGCCGTTGCGCAACCGCACCGCCGCGTCGATTCGTTCATCGTTGATCAAGGTGCCGTTGGTCGAACCCAAATCTTCTACCAAGATGCGAGTGCCGTCTGAACGAACCTTGGCGTGATTGCGACTGACGGAATCTTGTTCAATCTGAATGTCGCATTTTGAAGATCTTCCGATCAGCGTTTCTTGCGGAAGCAAATCAAATTTTCGACCGAGATCTTCACCGTGAATCACCACCAATGCGGCGGCTCGACTCACAGGTCGCTCTAAGACGTCTGAAATCGCGGTTACAGCGGTGGTGTGCTTTCGAGCCATCTCGAGTGATGAAGACGCTACCACCCCTAAAAAAAGGGGCCTTCCCAAAAAATAGGAAGACCCCTTCGTCATTCAACAAATGTTGACCGACGCCGTTACTGAATCGTCACAGCAATTGTAGCTTTGATGGCTGGTGTCTGCGGAGTCGTACCGTCGATTTTCAGCAATTCTGCTGTCATTGTCACCGCGCCACTGCACGCTGTGGGCAGCGTGTATTCCAACTTCCCACTACCCGCTTCTGTCTCTGTGCTGAGTTCAGCCGCTTCGCACCCGGTGCCACCAACGAAGGTGAGTTTCACCACTCCGTCGTTGGTCCCAGCAGTCTTGCCGATGCTGTAGTTTTTGACCTTCACCACAATTTTTTCACCCTTGGCGATGGTCGAAGCATCTTCTTTCGGGGTATCGAAGCTGACCTTCGGTCGGCCGTACTGGAGGAACGAGAACGCAGTGATGAAGTCAGTGGTGCGATCTGCGTTGGTGTCGTTGAATTCCACATAGTCATTGAACGAAATCGAGCCGCTGGTAGCAACGGTTGGATCTTTCAACATGCGGAAGCCTTGAACCACGAAGTCAGAGCGAGAGGTCTTGGTCGAATCTGCATAGAGACGATCTCTCAACGTGCTTCCGAGCGGCACTTCAGGGAGCACAAAGTCAGAGCTCTCAGGGCTGACCAGTACGTCCCAACGGCTCTCAGAAATGTCCGAGAATGAAACGCGCACCACGTCGATTCCAGTCAATGCGGTTGCCAGATGGAAGCCACGAGCTGCCAACGCACCGTCGACGGCGCCCGTAAAGTTGAACTTCGCCCCTTCTGCAAACTTGGGGAAGCTCTGGGTCGAGAGATCCAACGGTGTTGAACCTTTGGGATCAAAGGCCAACTTGTTCCCAGGGACTCGAGGAAAGAGCGCCGAAAGGCCAGCACCAGCAGACGCATCAGTGAATGACTTGATCGACAGTGCACCCATCAACAGCCCGTAAGGAACGCCTTCCAAACCGTGATGCGTGGGAGCCATGCGGACGGCGAACTGACCGGCTGGCAGCGGGTCAAGCTTATCGATCTGCCCGTCATTGGGATCTGTGTTTGCCCCGATGCCCAAACCCAAGGGTACAATGCCGCGGCCTGGAACATGGGCACCTGACAACACCACCGCCAGGTCTGCATAGCTATTTCGGAACTTAGGAAGCTCGGGCACCTTCACCGCGAAATTAAAGGCGAGAGGAATTTGGGTGAAGTCATGCGTCACCGTGGTGTAGTGCGATTGATCGCTGAAATCAGGGTTTCCCGTGGCCGCACCAGGCGTTCCCTTCAAGGTGAATTGCACATCGCGAATCACCGATGAATTGAAGCCCTTGAAGAGGGGAATGATCTTCGAGAGCAGATTGCCCACGTTGATGCCGTCGAGCCCGGTCGTAAATTCGCTGATGGGGAGATCGCCTAACTTGACGTCGCCAGCCAATGCCCAAGCGCTGCGCGTACCGCACTCGCCCTTGGTGATCTTGTCTTCGTCAGGGCTTCCGTCACTCTTCAGACACACACCTGCTTGCCCCTGACCCAAGAGATCATTCTTAATCTTCTGCTCTCCGAAGCCCAAGAAGGCCCCAGCAGGAATGGGGCGATCAGGCTGATTGATGGAACCGATCACGAGATCCGTAGGCACACTCGGCCCCAAGAGCGAAAGCAAGTTGACGCTGGTGACGCTCCCACCCAACGACGTACCGCCGATGGCTGCGTGAACGTTGCCCGTCGCAGGCACATTGACCAAGCTCGACTTGTAACCGCCGAACTTGTCCAAAGGGTTACGTCGCAACGCAAATGAAAGGAACTTCGAGGCGCCAGAATAGTTCGCCACCGTCACGTAGGTGAAGTCAGCGTGGAACACCGTGACGCTGTATTTGGCGGGAGCGCCCGTCAACGGCAGCATCGCGTAACCCAGCGCATTGGTTTCAACCGCAGTTCCGACCGGAGCCCCGTTTTCAAGCGACACCAACACCTTGGCGCCGGGCACGGGTCGACCCGTGAGCTCATCGATGGCAGAAACCGCGACGTTCCCTGCAGTCGGGGCCTCGAGCACCAGCACCTTCGCCTTGCAATTGACCGTGCCGAACGAAGCTTGAACCGCCTCCACCGCAGTGACCACCGCCGAAGTGCCAGCCGTAAATTCAACCGTGGCTCCGTCGCCTGAACCGGTCACTGCAGCATCGAGGGCAGACCAGGTCGCACCCTCTTTGACCACGACCGGGTTGTTTTGGGCGTCCCATGCGGAAACCCAGAAGCGGGCCTTGCCACCTTGCGGCAGCACCGCAAAACTCGGCGTCACTTCACACTTCGTCACCGCCGTCTTCGCGGGAGGGCTGACGCAGGCACCGTTGCGACAGACCTGAGTTCCACCACAGTCAACGTCGGCAGAGCACAGTGAACCTACACACTTGCCTTCATCACACTGACACCCCAGCCCCGTCAGACAGTGAGGCAACGCATATTGCGCCGGCCGCTCACTGTTGCACTGGCTCGTGTTTCGACACGAAGGCTCGCACTTGGCGGAAACCGTGTTGCAGAAGAAATATTGCGGGTCAGCGCAGTCAGTGTCTGAAATGCAGTCGTCATCGACGGTAACGCCTGAATCTGGCTTCGCGGTTGGCGAAGAACACCCGGTTGAGAACGCCGCGAGGGCGAGTGACGCCCACAGCGTTGTGCGAGTTGCTACCTTCATGCTGATGCTCCTTGTGTAGGGGAAATGCGGACCTTAAAAATGCCGCGCACTGTCGCCTTCTGAGCGACGTGAGTCAACCGCTCAGCGAAAGCGGTGCCACATTCTTTTCTGAATGATTTTAGCGGAGTTGATCGCATGAACTGCGACACTGGTGTCGCGTTTGCCGTAAGAAGAGACACTTTGAAATCGCTCGCCGAAATGATGGGTAGTGCATTGATGAGCACCGGGTCAGCTGCCGCGCTGATGCCCATTTGGGCGCGATTGGTAGGCGAAGTGGTGGCCAAACACTCGCGCCCGGTACGCTGGGAAGGCAAGACGCTGGTCATTCGTTTTGATGGGCCCGCTTGGCTTTCAGCACTTGAAACCGAGCGCGCGTCGCTTTTGAGAAAATTAATTTCTGAGCTGGGCGGTTCAGGCAAACTCACCGCTATCGCCTACGAGCTGTGATGACCCTACCGCTTCTCATGACGACGCTGTTGACGCTTGCTCCCACCAAGGGGCAACTCGAGCGGGTGGTGCGCGATCGCTTTGAAGCAGTGGGTCGCAACGCGCCTCCGGTCGACCCTGCGCTATCTCGCGCCGCCGATGAACTCGCTCAACGAGCGCTGGAGCATGGAGTCGAAGATGCGGCCAGCCTCTTACACGTCACGGCGGCCCTCTCGCGCCAACTCTCTTGGGATCCCAGCCCCGTCGTAGTGGCCTTGCGCGCTTCGACCGGCAGCCTGAGCATCGAACTGAAGAAGCAAGAATTGACCAAAGATCCCAGCACTCACATGGGTGTGGGCCTTGCCATCGGTGTCGAACGCTCGGCCTTGATTGTGCTCTTGGCTCGAAGGCGAATCGAATTGGCCCCTTTCGCCCGTCGCTACCCCAAACCCGTCACCGCGACGCGCCTGTGCGGACAGCTCCCAGAAGGGCTGCATGAAGCAGAGGTGTTTGTCACTCGGCCCGATGGGGCCGTCGACCGCATGCCGATGAGCAGCACAAAGAATTCTAAATGTGCCTCGCTCGGGTTCTTAAGCAATGGCCGCCATGCTGTCGAAGTACTCGGTTCCGGCCCGCGCGGGCCTGAAGTGGTGGCGCTCTTCTTCGTCGACGTGGGTACGGTGAAAAACGAAGCTGAAGATGCGGCCCCCGAACCCGAATCAGCGTCGACAGTGAGAGCTGATCTGCTCGCCCGCATCAACGCACTGCGCACCCAGATGGGCCGAGTGCCCGTGCAACCCGATGAGGCCCTCGAGGCCGTTGCCCAAGCATGGGCGCAGCGCCTGGCACAAGAAGGCTTCTTTAGCCACGTCGCCCCTGACGGCAGTACCCTGAAACAACGCTTGGCAAAATCGGGCTACGCCTTCAGTGCCGCCGGTGAAAATTTGGGCCTTTCCACCGGTCCCCTCGCGGCTCACTTTGGCATCGAGCACAGCCCTGGTCATCGCAACAATATTCTTGAAGCAGGCCATCGACGGTTAGGGCTGGGCCTCGCCACGCGGGCTGATGGCTTGAGCGTTTTGGTCGAAATCTTCGCCAGGCCACCCGATGACCCGACGCCCACAGATCCCTTAGCTTCGATCTACCAATCCATCGCGGCTGTTAGAAAGCGGCATCACCTTTCGCAACTTGAACGAAACCTCACCTTAGAAAAAATCGCTCAGGCGCATGTGCTCGAGGCGCTCAAGGCAGAATCGCCCAAGGCCAATCTCGAAGGCCGGCCGAGCGTTCATGAGCAGGCCTTTGAGGAAATTGAGCGCCTGGCCGCAGTTTCAGTCGACGTGCTGGTGACTGATGCCCCTTCCATCAGCGCTCAATCTCAAAACCTCGCTCGCCTTGAAAACCGATTGGTGGGCGTGGGCGTCACTCAAGGCGATTCGCGCCGATATGGGCCCGGCCGCTATTGGATAGTGGTGGTCTACGGGGTACCCAGAGAATGAAAATTCGCCCCGCAGCCTGAAAGTTGGTCTTCTCTTCGGTCTATGGCCGATTCTCATTCGCCCATCATCTTGGGCATCGATGAAGACAGAGCTGCACAGAAAACCATCGCGCAGGCGTTCAACGAACAAGGTGTGTTCTATCGCTTCGTTACCGATCGCCAGAAAGTCATCGGTGGCATCAAACAGCTCAAGCCCCAATTGCTTCTACTCTTTGGGGAACTCGAATCAAACTTCGTCATTCAAGTGCTCGACGTGCTGTCCAGCGACGCTACCGCTGCGCAGCGGCCCGTGGTGGTGGTCTGCAGCGATACGTCTGCATCTCCTTTCGTGCAGGGTATGCGCACAGGGGTGGTGAGTATTTTGGCTGCGCCCTTCAACGCGGCGCACGTCGGCACGGTGCGCGCGCTCTATGATGAGGTGTCGACGCGCACGGGCAACAGTGCCGGTACGGCCGATGCGACGACGCTGCGGGGCTTTGTGGAACACATTCGCCGCACCCGACGAAGCGGCGTGCTGCGCACCAATGCGCGCATGGCCAATGAAGCACGAGCAAGCTTTATCTACGGCAAACTCGACAAGGCTTCTTTCCTCGGAGCGCCAGGTCAGCACGCCCTCAATGCGCTGTTAAACCAGCCGCCGGTACGCTGGACGTTTACGGAAATCGCCGGTGCTCACAACGAAGGCACCGGAGTCGTCATCGAGGTCGGCGACATCGTTACCGGCGAAGTTGCCGTCGCCGAAATGGTCATCGAACAAGATGAGCCTTTGGCTTTTGAAGTGCCGCCTCAAAAAGCAGAAGCGCCTCAAACACCGTTCTCAGGGCCTCCTCCGCAGTTGATGCTGGTCGATGACGACGAAGCCATTCTGCAGATGTGTTCAACACTCTTTCGCAAGCACGGGTTTGCGGTCACCACTGCGACCAATGGCAAAGAGGGCGCCGAAATTGCCCTCCAGAGAGCCTTTGATGTGGTGCTCGCCGACCTCAACATGCCGCACCTCGATGGCTGGGGCATGCTGCGCTCGTTGCGCGAAGACTTTCGAACCCGAGAACTCCCCATCGCTTTTCTTTCAGCCCATGAGGACTATCGCGAGTCACTGCGCGCACTCGATGCTGGAGCGCAAGCCTACCTTTCCAAAGGCACCAAGCTCGACATCATCGTTCGCCAGGTGATCAAACTTCTCGAACCTCGGCGGGCGCTCTTGGCCATGCTCGACGTCGGCCACACCGAATCGATCGCCATTCACTCGGTCGGGCCTCAGTGGCTTTTGCGAACACTCTCTGCTCGTCGCTTGAGTGGCCTCATCAGCTGTCGCGATGGGTGGGCCGCCTACCAATTGGGCTTTTCTGAGGGCGTGTGCACCCATGCTTCGGCACTCGCAGGCAAGTACACCGCACAAGGGGAACGGGCTTTCAACGCGTTTGTCGCCAGCCGGGCTGGTGAGGGCGCTTTCATCGCGAAATCGGCCCCAGACCTGCCTCAGAATCTGTATCTCCCGACGGAAGTGTTGATCGAACGCGCTTGTGCCGTGCTCAACGAGAATGAACGGCGCATGCGTGAGTCATTGATGGTTTCGGCGACGCAAGTCGAGGTGAACAGCGATTTATACGACGTGTATCGAGCGGTGGCTCCGGCCCAATGGCGCGAGGCGGCCCGCTTGGTGTGCGAAGAAAGCGTCGCCCCCCGAGAGATCATCGCCAGACTTCAGATTTCACCCATCGAAGTCGAAGAATGTATGAAAGATCTCATTCGCCGAGGCGTGATGAGCTTGAAACAAACGTAAAAAAATAAAGACGCCTCCCGCGAAAACACCGGGAGGCGCCCTCTGTTCAAAACTTCATTGCGGCTGCATCAGACGACGCGACGTTGGGTCGCGAAGGACTCAATGCCAGCTTGTTGCGCAGACGGCAGCGCATAGAGCGGACACTTGATGCAGGTAAAGGACTGCCAACCGCGACGGACAGCCTCATCAAGGCAGTTGTCGTAGTGTGCACAGTCGAGATTCCGGTGATGCTCGACCCCAAGACGCTTGGGGCCGGCCTCCGGGTTGATACTCTGTGGAAGTTCGGTCGGACACGGCT
>JAYUVR010000408.1:0-11981 GCA_043753955.1 Archangium sp.
TGGCCGCCGGGGTCAACCCGGGAATACGTCGGGCGTGACCCATAGTGTCGGGGCGCGAATGCTCAAGTCGCTCAATCGCTTCAGTGCCTAAGCCGCGCACCTGTCGATATTGGAACCCTTGCGGAATCTTGAAACCGTCATCGGCCTCAGTCCGTCGCGCTGAAGCCACCTGATTCATTCGAATGTAACCTGCGTATTTTACTTCGGTTTCTACCTCAAAACAGACATCAAGCGGCAGCGCAGGACGCTCTACATCTTCATCCTTCAACGACTGATAAGTCACTTCAGGCCGACGCAGTTTCGCGGCCAATCGATTCGCTTCGAGTCGACTGATTTCATTTCGAACCAACGTTCCACGCGCCAACGTCGCCGCTTCATCGTGAGGTGCAACCAAACCCACTCGGGCTCCATGAGGGCGCAATCGGTATTCCGCATTGCCCTCGCGCAACGTCAATCGATGCTCACTTCGGCTGGTCAACATGCGAAAGGGTTCATCGACTCCGCGGGTGACCAATTCGTCAAGCAGCACCGCCCCGTGAGCTTCGTGTCGCTTGAGAATCAACGGTGCAGCCTGTTTCACCTGAAGCGCCGCGTTGATGCCGGCGAGTAACCCCTGAAATGCCGCTTCTTCGTAGCCCGAAGTTCCATTGAGCTGACCTGCGAAAAACAAACCACCAATGCGCTTCGTCTCGAGCGTGGCGTGCAATTGCGTCGGCGGTGAATAGTCATACTCAACCGCATACCCAAAGCGGGCGACTTGAACCTCTTCAAGCCCAGGAATGCTGCGTAAGAACTGCAATTGAATCTCAGCCGGCATACTGGTCGAGAGGCCCGCCGGGTATACCAGCGGGGAATGTTCGCCTTCAGGCTCTAAAAAAACCGTATGCCGAGCCTTGTCGGCAAAACGCACCACTTTGTCTTCGAGCGAAGGGCAATACCGCGGGCCTCGACCGACAAATTGACCCTGAAAAAGCGGAGAAGCGTGCAGGTTGTCACGCAGAATGTGATGAGTGGTGGGGGTGGTGTAGGTCACTCCGCAATGCAATTGTTTCCGAAGTGGAAAAGGTTGGCGGGGAGTGCGCAATGAAAAGGGCCGCGGCGAATCTTCGCCCGGTTGAATGTCACAACGAGACCAGTCGATTGATTCTTTAAGGAGGCGCGCTGGTGTGCCTGTTTTGAACCGGCCTAAAGAAAACCCCAGACAGCGAAGGCTGTCGGAAAGGCCGGTGGCGGCTGCGTCTCCCAGGCGACCGCCGATTGATTTTTCCTGCCCCTGGTGCATGAGGGCCTGCAGAAAGGTTCCGGTGGTCAACACCACCGCTTTGGTCGCGAATTCACGACCATCAGGCAAACGCACTCCGACGATGCGCGAGTCTTCGGTCAGCAGCGCAGCCACTTCGCCTTCGACGACGGTCAACCCGGCTTGGGCTCGTATCGAGGCTTGCATCACCTCGGCGTAAGCGTCGCGCTCGCACAGCACGCGGGTGGCGCGAACCGCGGGGCCCTTCGAAGCGTTGAGGGTGACGAAGTGCGTGCCGGCTTGATCAGCCGCGTAAGCCATCTCGCCTCCGAGTGCATCGAGTTCGCGGACCAGGTGGCCCTTGGCGGTGCCGCCGATGGCAGGGTTGCAACTCATTACGGCGATGCGATCTGCTCGCAAGGTCAAACCCAAAGTAGACAAACCCATGCGCGCCGAAGCCAATGCGGCCTCGCACCCCGCATGGCCCAGGCCAACCACAATCACGTCAAAAGACTGCATGCGAAAGCCTGATAGCAGAGCGTTTCGCTGAGGCCCACCTCACGCACTATTTTCCAATGCAAAACCGCTCAAAAATGGCGTCAAGCAAAGCAGTTAAGGTGTCTGTTCCAGTCACTTCAGCAAGCGCCTGCAGGGCAAGCGACTTCGCCGGAAATCACCTCTAACGTCTCGGTATCACAAGACTTAAGCGAAGACCCAACTCGACTTACCAAGGCTTCGGCCGCACAGCAGCCGCCTCTAGTCGCACGCGAATAGGTGAGGTGCCACCTAAGGGATCATTGACTACGCTCCGTAACTGCTTTGGGACGATTGCTGTAAATCTTCGCTAGCACTTCGACCGCAGCCGACGGGACCTGTTGATCGGCATTCGAGATCCCTCATTGTGAACCGAGCACAACCGCTTCGATCTCGCTGGGTGCGCAGCGAACATTCCTGAGCGTGCTACCCGATTGAAGACCAATCGGGTACAACGTCAACTCCTCCCGATACTGGACCTCCGATGGACATAAAGGCGTTCAAGGTCCAATGGAGTGGCTGGTTTCCCAATGCCCCGCCCCTCGGTCACCTCCTGCGCGAGCTTATTCCGGACGTTTGGCTTCGCATTCACAGCCTGCCCGATTCAAAGCGCTACGCAGAATCCACCGCCGAATGGCGAGAGCTTCTCTACCGCCAGAACTCCGCAGCAACGGCTTTGCTCGGAGCCGGTCGTACCTGCGTTGTTGTCGTCGCCCGATTTGCTGCCATAGGGGTCCGGATGCACGATCAGCTCGCCAGTAACGAAACGAATGAGCCCGATGCGCTCGTGGCGCTGAACCCGACATTGGTTGGGCCGCTTGATGATTCGTGGCCGGGAACGAATGCCGTGCGAGCCCACTATGAAGACAGTCGGGTCTGGCTGTATGCAGCGCCGATCATTTGGAAAAGTGGTGGGCACGACGCGCTTCTACGGTCTGTGGCGAGTGACGAAACCGGGAGGGTTGTCATTGTCGAATGCTCGAGCGGTCGGGTGTACGCACCCTATGATGGTGGCGCAGACCTCTTCTTCCGTACCCAAACCGAAAAGCGCGAGGCAGGTGAGCTCCACCGGGCGTGGCTTTCTCCGCTTTCAAGCGGCCTTTAGAGAGGTTTGGGCATTCGCTTGTAGTTCGCGAGGTACTCGGTCCGGCAGGGGCCTGCAGGCTAAGCCAACTTCACCGGCGACACCGTCTAACATAGCGACATCACATGTCTTACGCCAAAACTAGACTCGGCTTACCAAGGCTTCGGTTACCCCCAACAGTCGCCTCTACCGGGGAGCGCTTCGACAGTCGCTCTAGATGTCTCAAAAAGGGCGGCCAAGTCGGAAAACCGTACGGTGCCCGCTGCGGCGCTTTGGGACCCATGCGATCGAGAGTGGACCTTGTAATGCGCGATACAAGTGTCGTCGAATCGGTCCCAGTAAGTCGTGGAATGAGAAGGGAGTGACGGTGGGGGAAAGCGACTACGTGAACGGCATGCTCCATGGATTCAACTTGTGTTTTCATTCAACGGGAGCCGTCACGTCGGTCAGCGGTTACACGACCTATGCGACAGCGCTGCTTCGCTCCTCTTTCGAGGAAGAGCCCACCAAATCGTGGTTGGGCGGCCAGCCAAACTTTCTGGAGTACTCGCGGCTGAACTGGCTCAGACTTTCGTAGCCGACTTCGAAAGCTGTCGTCGAGACCGAAGTTGCGCCCGCGCTCAGGAGCCGCCGCGCTTCGAGCAGACGGAGTTCCTTTTGATACTGGAGCGGCGAGAAGGACGTCACCGCTTTGAAGTGCCTGTGGAACGACGAGACACTCATGCCCATCTCGCGCGCCAGTTCTGCGACCACGATCGACGAACGAAAATCACGTCGAATAACAGTGATGGCGCGCGAGACGAGGGCGGAGTGACTGTCGTAACTGATGAGGCTCCTCAACATTCCGCCCACCGGGTCCATCAGCAGGCGGTAGTGGATTTCTTTCGAGATCATTGGGCCAAGGACCTGGGTGTCTGTCTGTGACTCGGTGAGGGACAAGTATCGTCCGAGCGCATCCAGCAAACGCGAGGTGGCGGCATGCACCTCCAGGGCGCAGGACTCTCCACCGTCGTGTAGCGCCGCTCCGAGTTCGTCGTAGAGGCCCCTCAACGTGTCGATCTCGACGTCGAGAAGCAGCGCCAGATAGGGAACTTCGACGACGCGGGAAGTCACCGGCAAGTCATGACTCACCAGCATGCACTCCCCGGCCCCCATGCGAAACGTCCGCCCGCCAAAGGTCGTCTCTTTTCGGCCTTGCAGAATCAAGCAAATGACTGGTTCGTAGATCGTGGCCTCAAAATTCGTGCGAAAGGGATACTTCACCACGCGTAGGCCAGGAAGAGGCGTCACGGATTGCGGCTCCATGCCCTGCATTTGAGAGGAGTGCTGTAGCGCGCGCTCAGAGAGCCGCAGCATCTCGTCGGGGACAGCGCCTCTCGATTTGCGCACGACCATCGGCATGATTCTGTCGCGGTTGGTAGAAACAGGCAATAGTTGGCGACCTTTGGGCAAGCGCCTCGCCGCGGACTCCCTTACTGTGCAGTCCACCTCCAAGGAGAAACCCATGAGCAACCAGCACACACGAACATTGGCCCCAGACGTCGCCATCCCCTACCTCGGCTTCGGCACCTACCTCATCCCCGATGCCGAAGTGGTTGTAGCGGTGCGCGAGGCGATCCGCGCCGGCTATCGGCACATCGACACGGCGGAGTTCTACCAGAACGAGGTCGGTGTCGGCGTGGGCCTTCGGGAGGCGCTCGAGAGCACGGGGCTTTCCCGTCGCGACGTTTTCATCACCACCAAGCTCGCGCCTGGCAACGCTGCGTGGGGGCAGACGCCGAAGACGACCGAGACGACCATCTCGTCGCTGAATGAGAGCCTCGATAAGCTCAAGCTGGAATACGTCGACCTCTACCTTATCCACGCGCCCTTCAATCACGAACAGCGCCTCGCGCAGTGGCGTGGGCTCGTGAAGCTCAAGGAGCAGAAAAAGGCGCGGGCCATCGGCGTGAGCAACTTCAACATCTCACATATCGAGGAGCTCAAGGCGGCGGGATTGCCGCTGCCACAGGCGAACCAGATCGAGCTTCACCCTTGGTCACAGAAGCCGAAGCTGGTCGAATACCTCAATCAGAGCGGGATCGTTCCGATCGCATACAGCAGCCTCGTTCCGCTCTCTTCGTGGCGAGCTGCCCCCGGTCACGACAGCGCCAAGACCGAAGCGATGAATGCAGACAGTAACCGCACGGACTCCCCCTTCAAGACGCTCGCCCGGAAGTACGGAGTGAGTGAGGCGCAAGTGCTCCTACGATGGGGGATTCAGAAGGGCTATCCCGTTCTGCCCAAGACCACGAACCCCGAACGGCTCCGACAAAACGCGGACCTCTTCTCATTCAACATCGACGATGGGGACATGACAACGCTCGAGAAGCTGGATCGCGGCGACGGTGTGGCCTGGCCCGTGGGCGATCCCATCAAAGCTGAGTAGCAAACTGGAGTTTGCAAAGCAGAGCCCCCCGCAAGGTGCATTCATCAGCTGCAGCGTCGGCGTGAGTGCTTTGCTGAAGTCTGTTTGGCCTCCTAATGCTGACCCGTGATGAGCTTCGGAGATGCGGCCTCGGCGAGCTACTCGACACTGGTTCGAGGCGGAGGTCAGGCCTCGTCTCCGCGTGCGGGCATTCTTGGTGCGGTACGCCGATAATTTGTCATCCGCTGCAACAATGAGGTCGATGCGAAGCGGCTCTTGGAGGTACCTCAAACATTATTTTCCAATACAAAACCGCTCAAAAATGGCGTCGAGCAAGGCAGTCGAGGCATCTGTTCCAGTCACTTCAGCAAGCGCCTGTAGGGCCAAGCCGACTTCACCGGCAACGACCTCTAGGGTGGCGACCTCACAAGCCCTATGGGCGCGTGAAAGCCCTTCTTCGGTCTCGCGCAATGCCTCAAGGTGTCGCTCGGAAGAGGTGACGGCGGCGTGTGCGCTGTCGGTCCCCAATTGGTGTGCAAGCGCTGCGCGGAGTTCAACCAACCCCTCGCCCGTCTTTCCAGAAACCTTGCGTACGCCGGGGGGGAGGGAAAAGAGAAGGTCTGCTTTGCCCCAGACTTCGATACAGTCGGCTGTCGTCGCCTCGGCCTTCCACGAAGCATGTTGTTCCACGGTGGAATCGGGGGGAAGCACCAGGACCACCACATCTGCACCTGCGATGGCCGTTCGGGTGCGTTCGATGCCCAGCGTTTCAAGACGACCCGCATCGGCCCTCAGCCCAGCCGTGTCGACCAAAGTGATGGCGAGGCCGTTGAGCTCGATGCGCGCCTCCAAAGTGTCTCGAGTGGTGCCGGGCTCTGAGTCAACCAACGCACGCGAGGCGCCGACCAGCGCGTTAAAGAGCGTCGACTTCCCCGCGTTGACGGGGCCATACAAGACGACGCGTGCACCTTTGCGAATCAACGCTCCACGACGGGCGTCGGCCATCAGGGCCCTGACTGTCTCCAATACATTTTGAAGTCGATTCGCTGCGTCCAACTCCGTGCCTTCGGCTTCTTCTGGGAAGTCGAGCGCTCCTTCGATGTCAGCGCTCAAGGCGAGGAGCGGCTGATGCACCGCATTCAAACGCGTCGTCAATTCACCGGAAAGTTGCGCAGCGGCAGCGCGAACCTGTGCCTCTGATTCTGCAGCCACCAGGTCTGCGACAGCCTCGGCCCGCGCCAGGTCGATACGGCCAGACAGAAAAGCGCGCCGGGTAAATTCACCAGCAGTCGCCAAGCGCACGCCGTCTTCCGTGAGTACTTCCTGCAACAAAAGAGAAAGCAATCGCGGCGAGCCATGTGCATGGAGCTCAACCACGTCTTCCCCAGTGAAACTGTGCGGAGCCGCAAAATAGAGCGTGAGGCCTTCATCCAATACGATGCCGTGGGCGTCAGAGAAACGAGTGAAGTAGGCGTGCCGTGGCGTAGGCGAAGAGGGCAATCGTTTGGCGACCCGCCGAGCTGCAGCGAGAGATGCCGGCCCTGAAAGACGAATGATGCCGATGCCACCCGCAGCGGGCGCGGTCGCGATGGCCGCGATGGTAGACATGATGCCCTGCCTCTATGCTCGTTTGTCGCCTCAAGCAACGCGCGGTCTACTTCGAGCGTTCGACGCGACTTTGTAGCACGTGCAAAATATCACTCTGTATCTGGTGCATCACCAGGCTCGTCCAGAGGCCAGAGTAAAAATTAAAGTGGGTTGAGAGTTTGAACTGACTTTCCAAGTGAAGCCGCGACACCGTTTCCGACACCCGTTCGATTCGATATTCCCCGTGGAGGACATCAAAAAAAGGTCCACCAATGGTGACGTGTTGGTCCAGCGCAGTGGGTGGAATGTCGAGTGGGTCAACATCGATGTCGAACCCCAGTCGCTCGCCTGGTTCCCACACATTGACTGTTTCTTTAAAAACCAAACCACGCTCAAACCGCGCTTGTCGTACGCCGCCGAGGCCTTCGATGTTGATTTGTGCGTCGAGTGGGCGAGGGAACCCCATGAGATGCACCCAGCTGTCTGCCATTTCTTCGCGAGTGATGGTGGGCACAGACTTGATGGCGTTCCACACTTCGTGAGGTTGAGCTCGAATTTCGATGACGTTGTGGACGTCGTGAAATCTCTTCGCTGCTTGGAATTGGCCTTCAGCTAATTGCGATACAAAGGGCAACAGCATTACGGCGTAGATGCCTTGATTCTTCGGTAAACGCGAAAAGGTGCGGAGAGCGAGGAGCCCTCCAATTCCAGACAGAAGAATGCCTGCAGGCAAGTACATGACGATGCAGATGAGCCCTTCAAACTTGAGCGCTGAAGCGGCAAGGCAACCCGCGAGAATTGCCAGTGAGGGCAGGAAGAAAGCTTTGAGTGCAGAAATGCTGTGGAGCTTTGAGAAATAAATCGTCACCCAGCCAATCGCAAAGGGGCCAAGGAAAAGAAACCCCATTGACATGACACTGAACGCGATGGGCATCGCTTCACCACCGACGCGAAGAAGGAGCCCGTACGCAATTCCTGTGAGGACACCGATTCCAACGCTCTTGGTGAACATGGATACACCAATCAGATGGCCTGGGGGCCACGTTCGCCCGTGCGAATTCGCCGAACGTCTTCGAGTGGCACCACGAAAATTTTCCCATCACCCACCGCGCCACCCCCTTCAGTGCGAGCGGCACGCAGAATGGCGTCGACGGCTTTGTCGACGTAGCCATCATTCACACACAAAGTGATGCGGCTTTTCTGCACCATGCGCACCCGCACTTCTTTCCCGCGGAAGAGTTCAACTTCCCCTTCGTGCCGGCCATGGCCTTCGACGGTATCGACGGTGAGTCGAAAGTTGTCTCCTTCATCGAGCACTTTGGCCAATTCTTCAGCCACAACTTCTAAACGCTCAGGGCGGATAATCGCAGTAATCATTTTCATGTTTGTCTTTAGACCTGATCGAAATGGTACCCACGCTCGCCATGAATCGCGATGTCGAGCCCATCACGCTCGGCTTGTTCGCTGACGCGCAGACCAAAAATCTTTTCCACGACTTTCGCCAACACAAATGTGCCTGCTCCGGCGAACACGGTTGCCACGCTGGCTCCCAATACTTGTTTGCCGAACTGCTCCAAACCTCCAGCGACGGGAATGAAACAAAAGACGCCGGTGAGAACCGCACCGAGAAAGCCACCCACGCCGTGAACGCCGAAAGCATCGAGACTGTCGTCGTAGCGCAGTCGCGTCTTGAGTTGCACCGCGCCGTAACACACCACACTGGCCGCCGCGCCAATCAGCATCGCGGCCCAGGGTTGAACATGGCCCGCTGCCGGAGTGATGGCCACCAGGCCTGCAACCAACCCAGAGGCGATGCCTAGCGAGGTCACTTTTCGGTGATGCCAGCGCTCAATGAAGAGCCACATCAGCGCCGCTGTCGCTGCAGCCGTTTGAGTGGTTGCGAAGGCCAACCCAGCCACACTGCCAGCAACGGGGCGTTCAACGGCAACGGCGCTGCCGGCGTTGAACCCAAACCAACCAAACCAAAGCAAGCCCGCACCGGTGAGTGTCAAAACCAAATTGTTGGGCAGAATCGGTGCGCCGCGTTGAACGTCTCGTCGTGCACCCAACATCAAAGCCAAGACCAAAGCAGAAACTCCGGCAGCGACGTGCACCACTGCGCCTCCGGCAAAATCAAGAATGCCCATTTTGAAAAGCCAACCATCACTCGCCCAAACCCAATGCGCTAACGGGCAATAAACGAACGTCGCCCAAAGCCCAATGAAGAGCAGATAGCTGCGAAAGCGCATTCGTTCGGCTACGGCTCCAGAAATGAGCGCCGGAGCGATGATGGCAAACTTTCCCTGAAACATAACAAAGACGAGCTCGGGAATGCCTTTGTCTGCATACAGGCGAGTGTGTTCAATACCTGAGAGGAAAAAGAGGTCAGGCTGCCAACCGATAAACCCGCCCTGGCTTTTTCCAAACGCGAGTGCATAGCCAAACGCAATCCACTGCACGCCAATGACTGCCATGGCGACGAAACTCATCAACATGGTGTTGAGTACGTTTCGTTTGCGAACCATGCCTCCGTAGAAGAGCGCGAGGCCGGGCACCATGAGCAACACCATCGCTGCACTGGTGAGCATCCAGGCGGTTGAACCTGAGTCGATGGTGGTTTCATTCATAGGCGCCGCGCACCATAGCCGCGGTTGTCATCAGAAAAAACATGAGTTGGCGCCATTTGTCGACGGAACGAGCAAGAGTTGTCGCTATTCGTACGGCCTCTTCGGTCTGGTTGTTTCCTTCTTCGAAGAGCAGGCGTTGCAATGATAAGGCTACATGACTCGAAATGAAGGCATGGTTGTGATTTCTGATAGCTATTCAGAGGCTGCGAACCAGCAGTGAAGCTGGTACTAACCAGAGCCGTGTATTCAAGGGCGTCGAGTTCACCTTGAATCCCAGGTAAGGCTTGCACTCATCGATGGGGAGGTGAGAAAACGCTCATTCTGCCTTCCCATCGAGGAGTTGCTCAATGCGAATACCCGCCTTTCTGATGTTGAGCGGCTTCTTGCTGGCAGCGTGTTTTACCCCGGTGCTGGAACTTCAATGTCTTCGCGACGTCGATTGTGAGTCAGGCAGCTGTATCAATTCGCAATGTGTAGGGCGTGATGCAGGTACCGGAGGCGGTCGTGGGACCGGCGGAGGCAACGTCGCTACGGGTGGGGGTGCTTCCTCAACAGGTGGTGGCTCGTCCGCAGGCGGAGGCGGCAGTATCGATGCAGGGCCTGGAACCGGTGGCAGTGGAGGAGGGGACAGTACCTGCGATGGTTGTGTTGACAGCCGAGGTCGCTGTCGCTCAGGCAATTCCGTCAACACGTGCGGAACCGGAGGCGAGGTGTGTTCGACTTGCGCTGACGGTCTCCAATGCGTCAATGGGGCCTGTACCATGGGCATGTGCAATGCCAGCAATTGCGACGGGTGTTGTGCCTCGAATTTTTGCCTCAGCGAAAATTTACAATCGCGTTTTGCATGTGGAACGAATGGGCAAGTATGCAGCGCTTGCGCCTTAGGTTCGAATTGTCAAAACGGTGCGTGCATTTCCGCGCCAATTTCTGATGGAGGCACCATCGTTGACGCAGGGGTGCCCATTGGAGGCCCGTGTACCGGCACCGAATGCAAATCGGGAACTTGTTTGGCCGAGACAATCGTTGGCCAAATGAGTGGGTACGTGGGCGGCTATTGCTCTGCCCGCTGTATGAATACCCCTTGCCCCACTGGGAGTGAGTGTGTGAGCGATGTTGTCTTTGGCGGTACCCAACTCAATTGCAAAGCAACGTGCCCTCAAGCAGGTCAGCAATCGACTTGCCGGGTTGATTACGCCTGCGTTTCTTCGGGTTCAACGGCAGTCTGTCGACCGCGATGTGACAATGGTGGGCTCTTGTCGAATTGCCCCCAAGGACAAACCTGTAATTCAAATACAGGAATCTGCAGTTAAGTCTTCTTGGTCAACTGCTCGACGGCCCACTGTGCGGCCTCGCGCACCAGGTCGCTCGAGTCAGTCGTCAGCTTTTCCAATACAGTCAAAGCGTCTTGTTCGCGCGCCGCGCCCAGTGCCAAGGCCGCGTTTCGGCGCAGCCCGTCGTACCCAGCGCGCGCCAGAGGGGAACCCAAAGCAAAAGACTCATAAGCGCCAGGCCCGAGCGCCGCCATCTGTTGACGCGTGAGTTTCGCCAAAGGGCGCGGCTCAAATCGCATTCCCGCTTTGAGCGGAGTCATGTTGAGGGGACATGTTTCTTGGCAGATATCGCAACCAAAGATGGTGTGTTCAAAGCCGGGCCGAAGCGCTTCAGGGACAGCGCCGGTATTCTCAATGGTTTGGTAAGAAAGACAGGCTTTGGCGTTGATGGTGCGGTCGGCGACGATGGCTCCAGTGGGGCAGGCATCGATACAGATTCGGCAACGCCCGCAGGGGTCGTCAGCAACGAGTGCGGCGTAAGTATCGACGGGAGCATCGAGCAACATCGCCGCCAGCACCACCCATGAGCCAAATTCCGGCGTGGTGAGCAACCCATTCTTCGTCACCACACCCAAGCCCGCGCGCACCGCCCACACCTTTTCCATCACGCCACTTGAATCGACCGAGCCATAGTCATTGACAGAAGGGAACTCGGTACGCACAGAGCGGCGCAAGGCGCGCAGTCTGTCTCGCATGGTGGCGTGGTAGTCGCGACCGCGCGCATAGCGGGCTACCGGTGAAGGCTCATCAGACCACCAATAATTACAGGCCAGCGCGACTACTGTTTTTGCCCCAGGGAGGAGTTGGGTCACATCAAGGAGCACGGAAGCTCGCTCCTGCATCCACGTTAAGTCTGCGTGGTACCCTTCCTGAAGCCAGGGCTCCAACACCTCTGAAGGAATCGGCTCAACGGGTGCAAACCCAACCAAGTCAAAGCCGGCCTTGAGAGCCAATTGGCGAAGTCGTTCTGCAGAAAGAGTCACAACCTTAAATTCTCCGCTGAGGTGAGTTTCAGACTTCCTCCGCGCCCTCCACGGCTCTACTTGTTAGGTTTTTTCTTGCGCTGGTTTAGAGACTTCGACAGGTTCAGGCACTACCGGTCGAACTGCGTACTTTTTTTCCACAGCGGATTCAAATTTGCCAATTCTCTTGAGACTGGTCCTGAACAACT
>JAYUVR010000409.1:0-14316 GCA_043753955.1 Archangium sp.
CGATACAAGGCACCCGCCGCGATGACATCTTCGAAGCACGACGGCTTCATCTTCATCACCATTTCGGTGAAGCCCGATGATTCCATCTGAAAGACACCCGCCGTGTCGCCCGCGCTGATCAGCTCAAACGTGTTGCTGTCATTTAAGGGAATGGCATCGCGCGTCAGCTGCCCATCTGCGGGCAACTTTCGGTTGATGAGATTGATGGCATTTTGAATCACCGTCAGCGTTTTGAGGCCTAGAAAATCGAATTTGACCAGCCCCGCTGCTTCCACTTCGTCTTTGGCGAATTGAGTCACCAAAGTCGTCTCGCCAGAGGGGCGATAGACAGGCACGTATTCCCACAACGGCTTGTCGGCGATGACCACGCCTGCGGCATGCATGCCCGCCTGACGATTGAGCCCTTCAAGCGCCATCGCGACTTCAAGCACGTCTTTGCTGGTGATTTGTTTCCCGTCGACTTCCGCCAGAGGCTGCGGGTTGTCGATCATCTCTTTGAGCCGAGCCTCGCCCACAAATTCTTTATCTGGGTCTCCAAAGATGGCTTGCTTCAGCGTGATGCCCAGCACTTCAGGCACCAGTTTAGAAATGCGATCTCCTTCTGAGTACGGCAGCCCGTAGACGCGACAGACATCGCGCAAGACGCTCTTGGCCTTGAGTTGTCCGAAGGTGATGATTTGCCCGACGTTGTTGTGGCCGTATTTCCCTTGAACATAGGTGATGACTTCGTCGCGTCGATCTTGGCAAAAATCGATATCGAAGTCGGGCATCGACACGCGTTCAGGGTTCAAGAAGCGTTCGAAAAGTAAGTTGTAAGGAATGGGGTCGAGGTCGGTGATGCGAAGTGCATAGGCCACGATTGAACCTGCACCTGAACCACGCCCTGGCCCTACGGGAATTCCGTTGGTCTTCGCCCAATTGATGAAGTCTTGAACGATGAGGAAATAACCCGCAAAGCCCATGGTGTTGATGACCGAGGTTTCCATCTCGAGCCTGCGCATGTAGAGATCTCGATCGACCTGGTACGGCAATTCAGAAAACCGTGCTTCCAAACCTTTTTTGGCCAAAGCAGCCATGTAGCTGTCAGCGCTGTAGCCTTCAGGCACCTTGAAGGTGGGCAACATGGGCTTGGCGAGAATGTTGTATTCCTCAACCATGTCAGTGATGCGCTGCGTGTTGTCGACGGCATCGGGCACGTCTGAAAAATAGGCCCGCATTTCTTCAGGCCCGCACACGTACAACTTATCGGTGCTGTGCCGCATGCGCTTTGAATCGCTCAGCGTTTTGCCCGAAGCGATGCACATCAACAGCTCATGCGCCCGAGCGTCTTCTCTCTTGATGTAGTGCGCATCAGCGGTGGCCGCCAAAGGTATGTCTAAATCTTTAGACAACTGCTTCAAGTTGTCGTTGGCCTTGTTCTGCTCTTCCATTCCGTTCCACTGCACTTCTAAAAAGAAGTGGCCGGGGTCGAAAATTTCTTTGTATTCAGAGGCCGCACGACGAGCGTGGTCCATGTCACCGCGAAAGGCGGCGCTGGTCACTTCGCCTCCGAGGCAGGCCGTCAAACCAATCAAGCCTTTGCTGTGCTCTTTGAGTACCTGCTTGTCGATTCGGGGGTGGTAATAAAACCCATCGAGGTAGCCCATCGAAGAGAGGTAGCGAAGGTTTTGATACCCCTCTTTGTTCTTCGCCAAAAGAATGAGGTGATTGGCGATTTTTTCGGTGCGATCAGCGCGACCTTTAGGGCCTGCAACGTACGCCTCAAGACCGATGATGGGCTTGAGCTGCGCTTCTTTCGCCTTCTTGTAGAAATCGACCGCGCCAAACATGTTGCCGTGATCCGTCACTGCCACCGACTTCATGCCCTTGGCCTGGACCGTCTTAATGAGGTCCTTCATACGGATAGCGCCGTCGAGCAATGAGTAGAGCGTATGCAGATGCAGATGCGTAAAAGACATTCGGGTTTCCCCTTCGCGCGGTGGTGGTCCTTTCATCACCCTTTACGCAAACGGATCAACGTCGATTTGGCGTAAAACCAGCGGTTTTAGGCCACTCGTTGCTCTGACTGGCCAAAGTACAGCGCAATCGATTCAACAGTCGTGGCAGGGAATGCGGTCAAAAGATGTTCGGCTGCCTTACGGAACCCATTCTTCAAGTGCTCTGGGCCACGTACATACCATTCAACCGCGCTCACCAAACACAGCGCCGTGGTTACGTTCGCCGCCGGAATTCCTCGAGGAGGCTGATGATGCAACGCCACCGCTTCCACCAAGCTCCCCGGCAAGTTCCAACGCTCGAGCAATTGGGCTCCGATGGTCGCCACCGAGCACCCCAATCGATCCACTTCGACTTCCCAGGGCAATGAGCCACCTTCGACGCGCTTGTCGATGGCCATGGCGTCAATCGGCAACTTCGAAAGAAGCAATAGGCGGCCGACGTCGGCCAAGATACCAGCGATAAACGCTTGTTCCGCCAGCGGAGTTCGCCCCAACAGTTCTCTCATGGCGTAGGCCCTCAGCAGTGCTTCCTGCTGAAGCGTTTGCGCTCTTTTGCCCGTGGCCAAGCCTTCGAATACTTCGACCGTCAAGACCAGGTTTTTTAAAGGCACGATGCCCAAATAGCGCACCGCTTCACGAACGCTTGACACCCGGCGCGGTAAGCCAAAGTAAGCCGAATTGATAATGCGCAAAACGGCAGCGGTCATCGCCACATCTTTTTCCACGACCTCAGACACGTCATCGAGCGAAACGTCGGGGTCTTGCGACATCTGCGAAATCTTCGAATACGTGGCGGGCAGAGGCGGGAGATCTCCGAGCTGGCCCACCACCGTCTGCAAACGAGGGGCGGTAAAAGCCTCCATCACCGCCACGGTGCGTTCAACCAGATCAAAAAGAAGCACCGGCGCCATAGGCTTGCGCATCAATTGGTGACTGAGTGCCTGCAATCGAGACAACGCCTCTGGGGTGACGTGAGCGCCTGCCATCACCGTGCGAGCCACGTGAGGAAATCGCGCCTTCCAGTCGAATAAGAAGCGCTCGATGTCTGGGAGTGCCGCATCGCACACCATCGCATCGAGCTCTGACCCAAGGGCCAGTGCGGCCTGAGCGTCTTCAACGAATCGCAATTCCCATGCGTTGGCGAAAATACGCAAAGAGCGCCGCAGGCCTTCGGCCACCTGTTGATCCGGCTCGACAACCAAAACACGGCGCACCCGCGAACACATTGCAGCAGTCAGGCCGCCGACAAACTGCTGTCACCAGGCCTCTTTGAGCGGGTCCACTGGCTTCCAGAAGTCAGGGAAGACTCCCCATCAGGGGAGGGAACGTCGAGTGAGTTCAGCCTCAAGTACTTTGAACTCGGTCTTCAAGCGTACGAAGTTGGCGTACATGCCTTCGGGTTGTTTGCCTGGCTTGGTGCGAATCTCATCGCGCAATTGGCCGATGACCGCGCTCAATTCGGCGGCTCGGCGACGAAGGTCTTCATCTGAAGCCCAGCGAATGCCAAGCAATTCCCCTACTTCGATTTTTCCCTCGAGTTGCCTTTCCATTTGTTTGAAAGACAACTTCACGGGTTGATTTTGAAGCGCTCCCCCCAGCTGTTCGATGAGCGCCAGGGCCTTTTCTTGGAAAGAAGAAAGATCACTCGAAGCGTTCAACTGCGTCATCGCATCAGCCAGCTCACCAAAAAAACTGTGCTTGGGCTGTTTGAACGAGCCAGAAAAGAGCGAGAGCAGCCACGCGTCAATGCCATCGCCGCCTGCCTGCTCGAGCGCTTGCCGCAAGAAAGGCAACCATTCTGCTTGAAGCGTTACAATCGCATCACCCAGGTGTCTCGCTGAGCTGAGCGTGTCTCTTAAGCTGACTTGGAGCGCGCCTCGAATCTCTTCTCCACTGAGCACCGCTCGAGGAACAAAGGCACGTTCGCGCCACGCGCCTTGGCTCACTTCGGGGGCCATTTCCGCAGCTTTCTTCATTCCTAACGGGAGGACGGTCGCCTTCTTCGCGTACGAGTCTTCGCCTCTCTCGTGGGCGCCAGAGTGCCCTTCGTTCCGCTCGTCTGTGGGGGGCTTTCTGGCAACCATTTGGGGGCCGACGAGTCTGCCATGCCTGAAGCCTGCCCGTCGTGCGAGGAAAGAGAGTCTTTAAAAAAATTGTCCTCGCGCAGATGGGGGCGTAGTCAGGAAGACATGAAGCATATCTCGCTCGTGCTTTGGGCTTTATGTACGACTGCTTGCGGACTGACTTCACCTGGAGGCGGCACGCGCACGCTCTTCGTAACCGCCTTTCTTACTTCAGATGGCAGCACCTCAGGCAGTCGGGCCCGCGTGACGGTACGCAGTGGAACTTCTGAAGGCGAAGTGGTCGAAGATGCTGAAGTCGCCATTCGTGGAGGGCCGCTTGAAAGAACCCGCCTCTCGTTTGACGCGGCACATGATCAATATCGACTCGATGAATTCAGCTGGGTAGAAGGTTTTCGGTTGGAAGTGATTCGCGGAGACGACCTCCTTGACGCTTCGATTGAGGCCCCTGGAGCCACGTTGATCACCGAGCCCATCTCTGATTCGACGTACCGTCGCAGCGACGGTGCGCCGTTGATCATTCGCTGGCGCGACGAGCGAAAATCTCAGGCCAGCACTACCCAATTGCACCTCGACAAAGCCAAACTTGACCTTTCCATTCCCAGTGGGGTCTTTGAAATGCGCCTCGAGCCCAATGAGCTCAAGGCAGACAGCAAAGAAAAGATTCGCATCGAACGAAGCAATGAAGTGGCTTTGGCTGGAGGCACCGCCGGTTCGGTGCTCAGTGCCAGCACCGAGCACAACATCGAATTTCGGGTTGAGTAGTCGCAGTTTCCAATTCATGTTGCCTCTGGAGTCAGCTTCCCTACATTGCGCCACTGAATGGCGACTCAGCCCAAAAATACAGTGACGGTGCGGGATGATGACCGCAGTTGGCTCATTCCACTTGGGGTGCTCGCGCTCTGTCTGATTTTGGCGGTGAAGTTTGTCGCCAGTCGGGCATTCAATCTCGAAAACGATACGACCGCGCAGCTGCTGCAGTTTGCAGTTTCTGTAGGGGCATTTGCGGTCATCGGTTGGGGCCTCAAACTTCACTGGGAAGGTCGCGAGCACGTCAAACAAGTGCTCAGAGACCGCCTGTTGGTCGTTTTGGGCGTCTGCGGCGTCCTTGGCTATTTCAATTTTGGCCATCTGCACTACGGCAATTTCGTGCACGTGTGGGACACGTACCACTACGTCATGGGGGCCAAATATTTTCCCGAGCTCGGCTACGAAAGGCTCTACGACTGCGCGGCCATTGCCAATGCTGAGAATGGCAGACGCGATGAGGTGGTGCGACAAACGCTCACTGACCTGCGCACCAACATCATCGTCAAAACAGATGACTTGTTGGCTCACCCTGAGCGCTGCAAAGAATCATTTACCCAAGCGCGGTGGGAACTCTTTCGAAAAGACATCGCCGCCTTCCGAAGTTTCGTGGGCGAGGCACGCTGGCGCGACATTCATTTAGATCACGGTTTCAACGCCACTCCGGTGTGGATTCTCGCTGGCTATGCGCTCACCAATACGGGCGGCCCCATCACCATGGCCCAGCTCACCCGGCTCAACCTCATTGACCCGATTTACATCGCGCTCACGCTGGCGATGATTTGGTGGGCCTTCGGCGCTCGGGCTTTTGCCATTTCGGCCATCGTCTTGGGCTGCCACTTTCCCAACCGCTATTATTGGACGGGCGGCGCTTTTCTTAGACACGACTGGCTCTTCTATTTCGTCGCCTCTGTCGCGCTGCTCAAGAAAAACAAACCGGCCTTGGCAGGCGCGGCCTTCGCTTACACCGTCTTGCTGCGGCTTTTCCCCGGGTTGGCGGTAGCGGGCGTCGCTGTTGCCGCGGCAGAATACTTTCGAATCAACCGCAAACTCGACCCTCGATTTATTCGATACGTCGCAGGAGGCGTGGCAGCCACAGCGATTCTGGTAGGCGCATCGTTCGCGTTTTTTGGCGGACCTCCCACGTGGCAACGGTTTGCGCAAAACACCGTGAAGCACGCCAATACACCCCTCACCAATCACATGGGCTTGCGCACGGTGCTCTCGTGGCGGCCAGACAGCATCGGGCAAAAAACCGTCAGGCCCGGTCAAATCGATTCATGGCACTTGTGGAAATCGACGCGCCTGCAGAACTGGCAAGAAGCAAAGCCGTTGATGTGGCTCGCCTTCGTGGCCGGGCTTTATTTGGTCTGGTTGGGCCTCAAACAGTCAGGCACCGAGCTCTGGTTAGGCGCCGCTTTGGGCGTTGGCTTCATCGTCATCGGAGCTGAACTCACCAACTACTACTACTGCTTCCTCATGGGCATCGCGGTACTCCATGCGAAGCGCAGGGAAGTCGGCGCCATTTTGTGCGCCCTCGCAGCCACTTCGCATCTGCTCAACTGGGGCCCTTTTCGATTCATGTCGCACTGGCTCGATGAGCAGTACGTCACCATGTCATTGACGGCACTCTTCGCCATCGGTGGAATCTGGTGGATATTTACCCGTCAAGCCCAAGACGTATTGGCCCCGGAAGAGCCGGCTGAACAGCTTTGGGGCGACGAGCGGCTTGCCATGAATGCAAAACACGTAAAGCGAAAGCCCAGATAATCCAGCTCGGCTCTCTCCCTCAAGAGTACGAGGAAGAGAGCGCGACGTTCTTCAACAACGAAATTACTTCTTGGCCGCCGCAGGAGCTTCTTTTTTCACCAGTTCCGCTTCCAGGGAAATCTTCACTTCGTCACCCACCAACACGCCTCCGGTCTCGAGCGCCATGTTCCAGGTGAGGCCGAAGTCTTTGCGATTGATTTGAGTCGTACCCGAAAAGCCGCGCGTCTTGGCCTTGCTGAAAGGGTTCACCACTTCGTTGGTCAATTCACCGTCGAGCACCACTGACTTGGTGACGCCTTTGATGGTGAGGTCACCGGTGACCTTGACTCTATTTCCCTCGCCCTTCTCAATCTTGGTCGACTTAAAAGTCAGCGTGGGGAACTTCTCGACGTCGAAGAATTCTTTGCTGCGGAGATGATCGTCGCGCTTGGCCTGCTTGGTATTGAGGCCTTTGACGTCGACGATCGCATCGACTTTCGATTTGGTAATGTCCTTGTCGTCGACTTCCACTTTGCCGGTTACTTCGCCCAAAGTTCCCCCGACTGAGGAAACGGCCATGTGGCGAACGGAAAAGTTCCCTGCGGCGTGGGCGGGGTCAATTTCCCAGGTCGAGGCGAATGCGAAAGACGACAATGCCAGTGCGGCCGTAACAATCAGCTTTTTCATGAATGCTCTTTTCTTGAAGTGAAGGGTGATCCACGTGTTGAACAACCTTACAGAAACAACACTTAAGCCAAGGCTGCGCGCACTGATTAATCAACTGGAGGCAAGAGGGCCACATGTTCAAGCGCACCACACTTTTCTTCAGCTGGCTGAATGTCTGGGCCTGGAACCTGGGGGTCGCCTGGGCAGAGGGCCCTGGCGATGCCGTCAAAAAGGCTGAACAAGCGGTCGACAAAGCCGGGGACGGGTTGCGCAACGAATTCCCGCCCAGCTGGCTGACGCCTTCGTTGTTCGGTCTCCAGCGTTGGCAATGGGTCGCCATTCCCGTGTTGGTGGTGTTGGTCGTCTTGGCCGCCCTGATGATGGTTCAAGGGACCCAAGCGTTGCTGCGCAGGTTTGGAAAAGGGCAAGTGTTGATCGAACGATTGGCCCGGCCGCTTCAACTGGCATGGGGGGCCTTGTTTGCTCGAATAGCGCTCCCTTTTTTGGGTTTTTCGAAACGCGCCGATACGACCGGGCATCACGTGTTCCGTGTCGTATTGGGCTTCGCTATTTTTTGGGGTTTATGGCGAGCGGTACGGGCGTGGAGCGACAGTGTTGCGACCAACGCCTTCGTCCAAGCGCGCCCCGGAAATCGCGCGCTGGTCAATCTCTTCTCTCGAATCACCCGTTTCGCGCTCATGGCCATCGGTGCGTTGTGGGTACTGGCTGAGGTCGGCTATTCCGTCGGGAGCGTTTTGGCGGGCCTCGGCATTGGCGGTATCGCTTTGGCATTGGGTGCCCAAAAGACCCTCGAGAATGTCTTCGGTGCCTTCGCTTTAGCGGTGGATCAACCCATTCGCGAAGGTGACTTGGTTCGGGTGGAAGACTTCATGGGTACCGTCGAAAGTATCGGTCTGCGCAGCACCCGCATTCGCTCGATCGACCGAACGCTCATCAGCATTCCCAATGGCAAGCTGGCCGACATGCGCTTAGAAACCTTTGCCGTCAGAGACAGGCTCAGGTTGCTCACCACGGTCGGTTTGCGACACGACACCACGGCTTCTCAAATCGGCCAAGTCATCCAAGGTTTCCGAGAGGCGCTTGCTCAGGAAACGCTGCTCTGCCCTGACAGTGCCTCAGTGCATCTCATCAAACTGGGCGAATCGTCTCAGGACATTGAAATCATGGCGTGGTTCGCCACCACAGATGACGAAACGTTTCGGCGCATTCGAGAATCGGTCTTGTTGCATTTCCTCACGGTCGTTGAAAAGGCAGGCACGACCATCGCCTCGCCCACTCGCACCATTCATGTTCTGGGGAATGGGGGCGAGCATTTGCAAAACAAACCTGAGGAACTTTCATGAATTTTACCGCGCTGGCCTTCTTCATGCTTGGGCTGAGAGTGCATTTTCAGGAGGGTTCTGCATCGACGTCGACGCTCAACTTCCGCTGACAGCGCCAGCGGTTTTGGAACGAAAAAGTCAAAAGCAAAGTTCTTCAACATCTGCAGAAATCACCTGCTCGACGAGTCGTCGTGGTCGCGCCTCAACTCATCGGTCGCCCCGAAGCAAAGCCATCGCGGGCATGAAGGCCGTCGCTCAATCAAAATCACGAGAGCGAGGACTGGTTCGCCTCAGCAGTGCGAAAGCGAAGGGTATGGCGAAAACGTGGCTTGAAACGCACTCAAGCAGGCCGCCGAAGGTTCACTTCGACGGCCGGGGCCAGACTTAAACTGTCTTCGCCTTCATACCGCCGGCGCCAGAAATCTCCTTTTCGTGTTCGCGTTCATCGAGCCAGATGACCAACGGGCTGGCGATGTACACCGACGAATAGGTGCCCACGACGATGCCGAGGAGCATCGCTGCGGCGAAGTCGAAGATTTCACCTACGCCGTAGATCAACAAGCCGACCAGTGAGAGTGCGGTCACCCCTGAAGTAAGAATGGTGCGAGCCAAGGTGTCGTTGACGGCGATGTTGATGATTTCGGGCAGCGGCTTGCCCTTGTACTTCACCATTTCTTCACGAATGCGATCGTAGATGACGATGGTGTCGTTGATGGAATAGCCGATGATGGTCAGCAACACGGCAATCGAGGTGAGATTAAATTCTCGGCGACTGATCAAGTAGTAGCCCGCCACCATCACCACGTCATGGAGCATGGCCAACAACGCGCCCGGCCCGAACTTGAGATCGAAGCGGAAGGCGACGTAGATGAGAATAAAGAGCATGGCCCACACCAAGGCCATGATGCCCTTGTTGCGCAATTGCTTGCCCACCTGAGGGCCGACGTAGTCGGTTCGACGCACTTCGAAATTAGCGCCGTTTAAGCCCGCCTTGAGCGCTTGGGTCACCTTGGCGGCCATGCCTTCAGCTTTAATTTGATAGTCGGCTTCACCAAGCTTGTTCACTTCGGTAACTCCAGTGCCTGAAGCGACTACTGCTTTCTTGATGGCCTCCGGGTCGACGGGGGCCTTGTAGCGAACATTGATGATGCCCGTGTCGAGGTTCTTGGTCACCGACACGACTTCACCCAAAGCGCGTACCGCTGCTTCTGCCGCTTTCTCGCTCTCTTCAGTCAGCTGGGTCACTCCACCCATGCGAAGAATGAAGTTGCTGTCTTCAGCTGACCCGATGCCCTGAACTTGAGGTTCCTGTAGGCCACCCTTGATGGCTCCTTCGCGCACCTGCTCAGCGCTGGTGAGGGAAGCAAATTTCACTTCCACCAAGGTGCCCCCGGCGAAGTCGACGCCGAAGTTGAAGCCGAAGATGGCGATGCCCACCAAGATGGCGATGTTCACCACCGAGCTGATGAACAAAGCCACTTTGCGTTTGCCGATAAAATCGAAGTTGGTCTTGCCTTTGATGATCTGCATGGCGGTGTCCTAATCAGACCGAAACGGTCGACGCGTTGCGACCGTGCACGAGGTAGGTGGTGATGAGCCGCGTCACCACGATTGACGTGAAGAGCGACGCGATGATGCCAATGATGAGCGAGGTCGCGAAACCTTGAACGGGGCCAGTGCCGGTAAACATCAGCACGAAGCCGGCGATGAGCGTGGTGACGTGAGCATCGAAGATGGTCCAAAAGGCACGGTCGTAGCCTTGATCAACCGCCGCTCTTGCCGATTTGCCTGCGGCCAGTTCTTCACGCACCCGCTCATTGATGAGCACGTTGGCATCAACGGCGATGCCCAAGGTGAGCACAAAGCCGGCGATGCCAGGCAAGGTCAAGGTGGCCCCAAAGGCAGCCAACCCGGCCAAGATCAAACCACCGTTGAGAATGAGCGCCACGTCGGCCACTAAACCTGAAACTCGATAGTAGATGGCCATGAAGATCACCACCAACGCCAACCCCATCAGCGCGGCCAAGGTGCCCTTCTTGATCAACTCGTCGCCCAGCGAAGCACCCACCTGGCGAATTTCACCGATGGTCACTGGCGCAGGCAACGCACCCGACTGCAGCGTCGTCGCCAACAATTTGCCGTAGTCCTTGGCCTCAGGACCCATGCGCCCGAAAGTGATGGTGCCGTTTTCAGTAATTTCAGACTGAATGTTCGGAGCCGACATCACATTGTCGTCCAAGATGATGCCCATCTTCCGCTGAACGTTTTTGCCGGTCAGTTCGCCCATCTGCTTGGCGCCTTCTGGCTGCATTTCAAAAGCGACGTAGTACTGGCCTTGCTGATTGGGAGAACCGGGGAACCAAGCGGTCTTCAAAAGATCTCCCGCCACGGCCTGTTGGTCGAGCAAATAGGTCTGGTACTTGAGGCACTTTCGCTTCGGGCCCGCTTCAGTCACACAGTGTGTAAGCACTTTTTGCGGGGCCGGCACCTTGTCAGCCACGTACGCGAGCAAGTCAGCGCGGCTTTCGCTTTCCAAGAAAGGACCTCCGGGGCTGTCAGGAGAAGTGCCCTGAGGGACGAGACGAATCAAATTCGGGTCTGAAGGAGGCGTTTCCGTATATATTTTTTGGAACACTGACGAATCAGTGGCCACCAACCGAAACTCAAGTTGAGCGGTAGTGCCGATGAGCTGTTTGACTTGCTCTGGGTCAGACTGACCGGGCAAAGAAATCTGAATTTGGTCCGTACCTAATTTAGCGATTTGCACTTCAGCCACGCCCCACTTGTCGATGCGCTCACGAATGCGCAAGAGCGCCATGTCGAGGGCCTCAGTGCTCATGCCTTCAAGGGAGCTCTCATCGAGCGCCAATTCCAACTTCGCTCCATCGCGATTCTTGAGCTTGAAGTCAGAAAAGGTGTCCAAAAGGCCCTTCTGAATCGCATCGGCCGTGGCGGCATCTTTCACCATCAGCGTGACCCGATTGGTCTCAGGGTCAACCACTGGCGCTTCCAGCTCGCCCAGCTTCTTGTTCGCCACCCAAGAGACCATCTGCGAGGCCCGGCGCTCAGCGCGCTTGGTGAGCGCCGTCTTCATGTCGACGTGCATCACCAGGTGAATGCCACCTTGGAGATCGAGCCCCAGCGCCAATCGACGCTTGGCAGACGGAGCCCATGACGGCAGCACTTCCTGCAACTTCTGCACATTGTTGCGATCAGCGCGCTCGAGGCGGAAGAAGGAATAATAAGTGGGCACCAACATCCACAAAGTGCCCAGGGTGACGGCGAGAATGACGCCGAGGCGCGTGTACCAGGTCCGGTCCATCGCTCACTTCTCCTCTTTCTTGGCTTCGTTTGGCTCAGTTTTGGCCGGTTCGACGTTAACTTTCCCTTGTACGGAACTCTTCAGCATTCGCAATTTGAGGCCCGACGAGACCTCGAGGGTGATGACCTTGTCATCGACCGCGAACACTTTGCCCAAGATGCCGCTCGAGGTGACGACATCATCACCTTTCTTTAGCGCAGCCAGCATCGTCTGCTGTTCCTTCGCCTGCCGCTGCTGCGGGCGAATCAAGACAAAGTACATAATGGCGAAAAGTACGCCAAAGAACACGATGTTCATCCCGCCGCTGATACCAGCGCCGGCCTGAGCCATCACCATCGGGAATGTCGACATGGAGATCAAGAGGCCGGCCGTATAGCCCTTCGAAGCCTCGCGCGGCAAGCGCACACATGACTCAATTTGTGCTAGGCGGGCTTCGCATGAATCGACTCTTGTGCTGGTCAGCAGTCGCGATGCTGGTTTTTTCGGCCTGTCAGAACAGCACGGTAGGCCTTCCCTGCGAGAGCCGCGACGCGTGTGAATCGGGTCAAGAATGCGTCACCGCTCCGGGTGGGTTTTGCACCCGAGGGTGCGCTTCAGCCGGCGAAGAGCGCGATTGCCCCCGCGGGTCTATCTGTTCGAATTTCGGCAAAGGACAGCTGATGTGCTCGACGCCATGCACCAGCAATAACGAGTGTCGTATTAATTTTGAGTGTCTGCCCACGCATACCGGTTCGCCCAGCAAAACCTGCCACCCGCTGGAGTAAGCGCGCTTTTAAGGTGGGGCCGTTGGTCGGGCATGGAAGGCCTTGAGAAAGTCTCCGTAGCGATCGGCCTCGATCGCAGCTCGGGCTTCACTCATGAGGCCTAGAAAAAAATGCAGGTTATGCAGGGTGTTAAGGCGCATTGCCACCAGTTCTTGCGACACAAACAGGTGCCGTAAATACGCTCGTGAGAACGTGCGACAGGTGTAACAGCTGCACTTCGGGTCTAACGGGCGAGCATCTTTGGCATAGCGAGCATTCTTGATGACCAGTTTGCCTTCGCTGGTAAACAAAAGTGAATTGCGCGCACTTCGAGTCGGGAGCACGCAATCGAACATGTCGATGCCGGCGCCGACGCACGTGACCAAATCAAGCGGAGTACCGACACCCATCAAGTAGCGCGGTTTATCTTTGGGGAGGAGCGGCGCAGAAAAAGCGACACCTTGGTGCATTTGTTCAGGGGCCTCGCCTACCGCAAAGCCTCCGAGCGCGTAGCCGGGGAGATCAACGGCGCAGATTTCTTCTGCATGGCGCTTGCGCAATTCTTCATCAAGCCCGCCTTGCACGATGCCGAAGAGCGACGAGCGCTGCTTCGACCAAGCGGCTACGCAGCGATGAAGCCACCGGGTGGTGCGAGCCATCGACGCTTCCATGTAGCTGCGCTCTGAAAGCGCCGGTGGACACTCGTCAAAAGCCATCATCACGTCTGCGCCCAGCACTTCTTGAATCTCGATGCTGCGCTCTGGAGTAAGCAAGTGTTTGCTGCCATCGATGTGGCTTTGAAAGGCAGCACCTTCTTCAGAGATACGCCGTTTATCAGCCAGGCTGTAGACCTGAAATCCACCCGAGTCAGTGAGCAGCGCGCGATCCCACGAGATGAATTGGTGGAGCCCTTGAAGTTCGCCGATGAGCTGCTCGCCTGGGCGAAGCATCAGATGGTAGGTGTTGCCTAAAATGATGTTTGCTCCGAGTGTCGCGAGATCATCTGGAGCAATGGCCTTGACGCTGCCTGCGGTACCGACCGGCATGAAGACTGGCGTCTCAATCACCCCGTGTGGCGTATGGAGGCGGCCTCGTCGGGCCCCGGTTTGACCACAAACATGCAGCAACTCGAAGCGAACGAGCGACGGGGCGACGCGTTGATCTCCGCGCAGCTCTGGAGGTGGCAGACTCATACGTCAGACTCGATGAACATGGCGTCGCCGTAGCTGAAGAAGCGATATTTCTCATCAATCGCTTTTGCGTAGAGAGTGGCAGACTGCAAATTCACCACTCAAGTTCAACCGTTGTAGCGTGTTCTGGGCGTGGATCGCGAAGGCCACGCCAAGTTCCCGTCAGCGTGACATGGTGTTGTCCCTGGTCGTAATCATCGAAGGAAATTGTAAATGCGCGATCCGGCCACGAAATGCCTTCGAGCGCACAGACGATTCGAACCGCCGTTGCGCCAACGGACGAAGTACCACCCCCCTCTGATGGCCGCGTAAGACTTCGCTGCTTGTAAAGAATGGTCGGCTTGCCTATCGGAAATGCGGAACGAGCCATTGCGAACAGGCGTTGCTGATTCCGAAACAAAGGTGTTCATACACGCAG
>JAYUVR010000410.1:0-3998 GCA_043753955.1 Archangium sp.
CGGCCATGAGATGGCCGACGTGAGGGGGGTTGAAGGAACCTCCGAGAAGCGCGATTTGCGTCATCTACTTCACCGAGAGCTTGGTCTTGCCAGCGCTGACCTGAATCGGTTGGCGGTCGATCACCAATTCTCCCGTCAGGGCAAAAGCAGAGAAAACAACCTGGCGGTCGACGAGCTCAAAGAGACCTACGGTGGGCCGAGCGCCTTTTAAGCTGCCAGGGGTAACGAAGGTACGTGGGCCGATTTGAACGACTCGCGGTTCCGGTTCTTTCCCATGCACCAAGATGGCCGCATTGAGCATGTCTTCTTTGTCGAGGTCGTTCTTGTCGTGCACCAGACAACACAAGGTATCGCCCAGAAGTTCGATCACCTTTCGGGGGACGGCGGTGTCTTGATACGAAAGTGATCCCTTTTCCGGCGTGCGTAAGATTTTGTCTTTTAAGCGCGCCAGTTCTTCAATGGCGCGGCTCTGCTCGTGACCCGTACCGAAGGCGGCAGGTCGGTCGACTTGATCAACCCCGATGAGATGGTTCTGCACATCTTCAAGGAAGTTTGAGCTCTTGTAGTCAGCCTGCGTTTTGACCTCGTCGCGCTTCCACTTCGCCCACTGGTCGACGTCGTCATAAAGACCTCCCGCGAAGAGAAAGCTTTGCGCGCCCTTCGAGGCAAGCAACCGCAGCGCCGCATCAAAGGCAGCTAAGTCGCCATCGCTGTCAGAGAAGACGCCGATTGCTGCCATCGTTTAGGGATAGAGAGCATAGCGCTGACGCAGCGGCTCGAAAGACTTCATCTGCGCTTCGAACCCTGAAAAGTGCGTTTCAAAGGGCTTTCCCGCTTCGATCCCCTCGCGGATTTGATCTGTGCCACACAACAAATCAAACGCGGGCACGTCTTCGACGAACTCATAAGCATGGTCGCGCCAGGCGAAATGCCGACCTCCCAATTGGTAGCAGGTTTGAAATACGGCTACCCCTGTACGCAACGGGAGAAACGCATGTGGGTCGGTGACGTGAATGAAAGCACCTTCGCACGACTGTCCCTGCCACTTGTCGAAGGTAGGCGTAAAGGCGCAGGGGCGAAAGATGACTCCGGGAAGACGCAACGAATTGAGCGCCGCAGTCACTTCATCTGCCCGAAGGTACGGAGCGCCGAATTGCTCGAACGGCCGACAGGTTCCCCGGCCTTCTGAGACATTGGTGCCTTCTCCCAAACACATGCCCGGGTAAACCAAGGCGGTGTCAACAGTAGGCATGTTGGGCGAGGGGGGAATGAACGCAAACCCCGTATCGCCCCAACTCATCTTTCGCGTCAGCCCTTCGACAGCCGTGACGTGCAATTCAACGCCGATGTGCTCGCGCTCGTTGAGCAAGGTGGCGATTTCACCGACGGTCAACCCGTGACGGGTCGGCAACGCATAGAGCCCCACGAAGCTTCGAAATGCGTCACCCACCAGATTGCCTTCGGTGAGACTCAGACCGATAGGGTTTGGTCGATCAAAGACGTGGAAAGCAATTTTCGCCCGTGCGGCCGCCTTCATCGCCAGGGCCATGGTGTAGATGTACGTGTAATAGCGACTCCCGACATCTTGAATGTCGAACACCAGTGCATCGAGCTCGGCGAGCCATTCATCACGAGGCGTGAGCGATTCAAAGGTATGACCGTAGAGGCTGTAGACGGGCACTTGAGTTCGCCGATCTCGCGCCACATCGTCGACCGCTACCATGTACTGCGCTTCGCCGCGCACGCCATGCTCGGGCCCAAAGAGGGCACTCAACGTGACGCCTTGTTCTTGATGGAGCAAATCAATGAGGTGCACGAAGCGAGAATCGACACTGGTGGGGTTGACGATGGCACCCACTCTTTTTCCCCGCAGCGTCGCGAACCTTTGTTCCACTTGCACGTCAATGCCCAAGCGGGTCTTCATCATTTGGCCTTTTTCGCTCCGAGTTCGAATTCGAAGGTGGGTTCGCCCTTTTGAGACACATATTGTGCGTCTGCGAGGCCGAAATAAGCGTGACCCAACAGGAGCTCGTCTTTGACCGTATCGAGAATGACATCGACGCCTTGCACGATGCTTTTTGGCGACACGCGCACTCGGAGTTTGAGTTCGCCACCGAGCTTTGGGTTCGCCAATTTTCTTTCTTCAAAAAATTTGGCCAATGAAGCCTGTACGGCAAAAAAGACGTTGTTGAAATTACCGCGGGGCTTTTTGAGCGGGAGCTTGAAGTCGGCCTCGAGTTTCTTCACCATGGCGACGGCCTCAGTACGACTGGGGTCTAACTGAACGACTTTTCGGAATTCTTCGAGCGATTCATGCGAAAGGCCGCGCTCGAGGCGCAATTGAGCGATGGCCAGGTGCGGCTCGACGCGCTGAGCATCTCGTGCCATCGCTTCAAGCCACTGACCTTCTGCGGCCTCATCGTCTTTCCGTTCATGCCGCAGCTGGGCCAGGCGAATGTTGGGCTCTGGGTTCTTCGAATCGAGGGCGGCGAGGTTTTGCAACGCGCGCTCTTCGCTTTCGGTGTCGCCGAGCTCTCGATGCAACGAAGCAAGCCGCTTGAGCACTTCGAGTGAAGGGTTTCCTAAGCGAACTACGCGTTCATATTCCTTTGCAGCGACTGCTTTCTCACCTGCATCGAAACGGAGATCTGCAAGTTGCCGACGCACCTCGCCATCTTTCGGGCGAAGATCAGCCAACATTTGTACAAGCTTGAGGGTGTCTGGCTCTTTGGCTTCGCGAGACAACTCAATGAGAGCTGTGAGTGCCTCAGGTTGTTCTGGTTGTAATGCGATGGCTTTACGCAGTGCAGTTCGGGCTTCATCAGTCTTCTGCTGCGCAAGAAGAGTAAGGCCGAGCCCCGCGTACGCGAAGGGAAGTTCAGACTTTGCCAACGCCAAGCGGTAGTATTTTTCTGCGGCCGGGTAGTCTTTGTTGAAGCGATAGAGATCTCCAAGGCCAGTCAACGCGGGAAAAAACGAGTTGTCTTTTTTGAGTACGAGTTCGAATTCGTTTTGAGCCTGCGCTCTCATGCCTTTCCACGTCGAATAGATGCGCCCCATGCCGTAGTGAACCCACGGGTTGTCGGGAAAAATGGCGGCTACGGCTTTAAGCTGGTTCCAAGCGTCATCACTGGGAAGGGTGCACCAGGCGAGAAAAACGCGAGGCATGGCATCGCCTGGTCTCGCTCGCACCGCAGCCTGGTACTTGAGCCTCACTGCATCGACTTCTCCTCGGTGCACAGCAGCTTCAATGCGTCTGAGCTCTGCCATCACTTCGGCAGTCGGTGCAATAACCTCACTGGCGGCCATCGCCGTGTTGGCCACCAACAGACACCACAGCACTCGTGAGAGAAGCACTTTCATCGAGTCCATCCTTCGCTGGAACATGTTGTTTGTGCAACTGCGTTGGTGCTTCGACCGCAATTTCCGATGGTGCGCCATAGACCGATGGAGCCGCCCGCTCGTTCCACCGCGCCCTATGTCCACTTTTCGAATGTGTGCCGTCTGCTGACGAGAATGAATCGCCAGAGATTTGGTTTGCTTTTGAGCCCAGCCCTTGAACTCCGATACGCTTTTTAAGTGCGTCATTCGACCCGAATGTCGGTCTTCACTGAGCGCGCGATAAAGCATTCGTTGTGTGCGCGGTGATGAAGGGTTTTGAGTTGTGTCTCATCGGGGCGCTTGTCGCCGCTAAATTCAATGCGCGGGTGCAAGACGATTTGTGAAACCCATTTCCCTTGAGCGTCGTCTGCCAAGAGGCCTTCAGCGGCATCGACATACGACTCGACGACGTACCCGTCATTGGCGGCCAGGAAGAGAAACGTCAGCATGTGACAGCTTGAAACCGAGGCGACGAAGGCCTCTTCTGGGTCAACCGCCTCGTCAACCGTCCACGGTTTCGGTACCACCGAAGGCGAGGCGGCTGCCTTCACCTCGATGCCGCCGTCAAAACGCCAAAGGTGCCCTCGGAAATATTGTTTACGGGCGAAGTCGCCTTC
>JAYUVR010000411.1:0-6804 GCA_043753955.1 Archangium sp.
AGATTGTCATGCGCGAATTTCAAAAGTTCCGTGATGGAAGGCTTGCGACTTGGGTAGGCGCCCGATGCAATCGTCTCTTCGTAATTTGATGACATGACCGAAGGGGCGAGCGGCACGATGCCAGAGAGTTCTGGGTAATGATGGTAAATGCCATCTTGTGTGTATTGAGTGCCCACCGCGTTGAGACCGGGGTCGTCTATCAAAATATCAGGACCACCTAATGACGCACCCATGTTCTTCAAGCTCTCTACAAATACAGGCAGCATTGAGCGGGGGTAATTGGTGAATTGCGTGGTCATTGTATTGGGGAAAGCAACACGCATTTGCTGTTGGAAGGTGAGGTGAGCGCTGTAGTATTGCGATTCTTGCGCGTTGCTGACAGCGACGAGAGGTTTCCCCATCGCAGTTTCGCCAATGCCCATGCCTTCAAAATGAGTGTGTAAATTGTAGCGCTCGCCCAATTTATTAATCAGAATAAGGAGGCGCGCTCGGACATTGGCATTCCACAACTTCATCGCATTGCCTTTGTGCACGGAAACCTTCGAGCCATTGGCCTCATTGCCGAAGGGAAAAATTCCGCCTTCGTATTCAGGGGTCAAAACATAGTCTGGTACTAATTTTGCGGTGGTGCCGAATGTCTTCGTCTGCAGGAGGATGATGAGGCGTTTGTCGCCGGTCGACAGCTTGCTGAGATGATCATCGAAGAGACTGAAGTCATACACATCTTTTGATTTTTCGATGTCTGACCAATTGAATCGTACTTGAATACCTTTTATTGCAGGCGTTAGAGCCATTTCGGCGTACGCCTCTTTCACGGTCCAACCGTTAACGCGGAGGTCACCAGCCATGATGTGAACGTAGTGACCAGGGTGCCATTTTACGCCTACGGTCCCCGTAGGAAGCAAACTCGCGCTCGAAGTTGCCGTGGTCGCATTCTGGCTAGAATTCTCGTCGGTGAGTTCAGCTCCGCAGGAAGCAAGTGCGAGTGAACACAAAACTGCAATTCCTCTGGTACCCCATTTCTGAACAGAACCAACAATGCTTGTCCGACATGTCTTCTTAGTCATTACAGACCTCTCGCGGAGCGCGGCGATTACCGTGCGTACGGAGCTGTTGAGCAATCAACTTGCCAGCAGGGGCGGACTTGCAAATCAGTCGCTTACGGGCTTCAAAGGAGGAGTTTGGCCAAAACTGGGTAGCGCATGTCCAGTCCATGCTCGGCAAACGAGAGCGGTTGATGTAGTGAAATCTGCGTACATGGAGCCTGAGTCTTATTTCAAAAGTGTCGGCACTCTTGAGATGAGGTCGTGAGCTCATGGAGCGACGGAGCACGAAGGTGCTGTACCTCCATGGTCTCGAGAGTGGGCCACAGGCAGGGAAGGTTTTGGCCTTGAGGAAGGCAGGCTTTGCGGTGACCGCTCCAGCGCTCGAGACCGGGGCAGTGCAAACTTTGATTAAAGCGGGCGCAACCGAGCCGGCTGCTTACCGACACGCGATGGAACTGCCAGTGCGTCAAGCGAGGCAAGCCGTGGCGGAAGAGAGGCCCCATGTGATTGTGGGCTCTTCTTTCGGAGGCGCCGTACTGCTGCGCCTCGTGCATGAGATCAAGCCCCTCGAAGTGCCAGTCGTTTTCCTTGCGCAGGCTGGTTTGAGGCTGACCGAGCTCACCAAACTTCCAGCTCAGTTGCCTTGCGTACTGGTGCATGCGCAAAAAGACGAAGTCATTCCCGTCTCAGATTCGCGCCTGCTGGCAGCGACTTCGCCTCTCGCGGTGCTGGTTGAAGTTCACGATGATCATCGCCTCACGCAAGCGACCCGTAGCGGCCTGCTCGCCGACCTCATCGCGTTGGCTGCTGCCAGAACACGAGCCTGAGTTCACCAAAGCGGGAAGCCGTGCCACGCCTCAGAACGATTTACCGCTCCGATGATGATGGCTTGGTGCTTAGCGGGTCACAAATTGCACTGTGTTCTGAAAATCGAATGGCGACGCCTTCGTACACCATAGCTGCGCGATTATCTGACCATCGTTGTGCAGCAACAGAGGCCACCACAAATGCTTTGCCATTGAGCTGAACATTGACGGAGCTCCCTTGAGGCTCACAACGTTCAGCGCGTGCTTCACACGTGGCTTCGGGAATTCCTCCGTCAGATTGGCCCACCAGTACCGAAGGGTCGCAGGCTGAAGCAACAAACACAAACAGAATGCCTTTACGCATCACAGGCACACGAAGGTCGTCGAGCCATAGCATTTATTTGATACACATTGACTTGACGCGCCACACACTTCCCCAGCCATTCGTTTGCAATAGGTGTCGATGCAGACTCGACGAATTCCATCAGCGGAGGAACATTGCGTCGACGACGAGTCGCAACGTTGCGCATCGAGATCCCCAGAATAGACTTTACAAGTAGCAGGGCCATCGGGAGATGCACTCGAGCAATGGGCACCCGGTTCGGCGCATTCGCTTGAGTCATGACAGGTTTCGCCCAAAGCACGCTTTTTGCTGCATGTGTTTTGGGCGGTGCAATTCGGCCCTGGGCTCGTCTCACAAGAACTTACGATAAAGCAAATGAGCCCTTCGTCGCAGCAGCTGGAACCCGCGCATTCGCAAGGTTCCCCTTCATTCCCTGAACCCAAAGCATGAACGCCGCTGTCAGCATTCCCTACTGAAACCGTGGGGTCGCAGCTCAGGAGCAGTACCGCGCAGCTCACTGTCCCAATATGCCATCGAAGAGTCATCACCATTTCCTTTGAGCATCTCGAAAGACCACTGTGATTGTCCCGAGGGCCTCATTCCGTCAATGGGCTGCCAAATTATTTCGCTCATGAATCCTTAAGGGTTTCTTTTGACTGCACCCTTTGACTCCACCACGCGTTGGTTTTTCCGGTATGTGCCCGCGGGCCGTGCGATTTCCAATGCAGCTTCTTTTTTGTGTGTGCTCCGCGACCGCCGCGGCTGCGCCTGTTTCTCTTGTGTACGAACATCCAGCCAATGCCGGTTGCCCTGATGAGTCAGAATTGAGAAGACTCGTCGCAGCGCGACTGGGCACGGACCCGTTTGTCGCCAACGCAGCGGCTCAAGTCGCGGTACGCATTCAATCGCAAGAACATCAACTCCAGGCTGAAGTGGTATTGGAAAACCCAGTGGGCACCCCGCGAGGGAAAAAGGTGCTCACCACGAAAGGGCCATGTGTAGCCCTGGCTTCATCTGTCGCCATGACGGTCGCGTTGATCGTCGACCCCGTCATCAAGCGCGTCGAACAGGTTCCTGTGGTGGTTGAAATTGAGACCGAGCCCATCAAGTCAGCGACTCAATCCCTTCCGGTACCAGCATCTGCGCCGAGCACGCAGTGGCAGCTTGCCGCGGGAATCTCAGGCGATGCAGGCTTGTCTTTGGGGCTGCAGCCCACCATGAGACTTGAAGGCCGAGCTCGATGGTCGCTCGTTTCGATGGGCCTCGAGGGGCGCATCGGCTGGCCGGTCAGTGCCGCCCTGACCCAGGGTCGATTGAGGACGTCAGCTTTTCTGGCTGCGCTTGTTCCTTGTTTGCATTGGTGGTGGCTCCGAGGGTGCGCCGACGTCACTTTGGGTGCCATGCGTCTGGAAGGTCTCGACCTGATTGATGCGCGCACTTCAACGGTGTTTCAGGCTCTGGTAGGCCTGAGAATGGTCCTCGCGATACCCATTGCGCGATGGCTTCAACTGGCTGCGATGGTCAGCGGAACGGCGGCGCTCACTCGACCTTCAGTCATCGTCGGCGATTCGAAAGTATGGACCGTGCCAGCTCTCGGAGGCGGTTTTGGAGCCTGGGTTATTTTTCCGCTGTGACGGATTCGGCTTCTGCCCACAATGACGTGACTTAAGGCGATGTCGACGCTCACACTCCAACAGTCGTTCTGCGCGGCCTATCGAGAGCATCTGTCGTGGATGCTTCATACCGTGCGCCGATTAGGTGTACCTGACGCCGATTCAGAAGATGTGGCCCATGATGTTTTTAGCACCGCGTGGAAACGGCTCGACGCATACGTGCCAGAGCGCCCTATGAAGCCTTGGCTGTTTGGCATCGCTACACGGGTCATCAGCAATCGCAAATCAAACAAAAAGGGCCAAGAAGAACTGACCGCCGAATTCGACGCAGTGAAAGGCAATCATCACGGGCCTGACAAAGACCTCGAAGGAGAAGTGACGCGCAAGCACGTGCTGCGGGCCCTCGACTCCCTGCCCCTGGAACAGCGAGTCGTCTTCGTCGGTGCAGACATCGACGAAGTGGCCATCACCGAATTGGCAGAACAGCTTCAGATTCCCCTCAACACCGCCTATTCACGACTGAGATTGGCCAGGCAACGCTTTCAAACGGTCTTCGAGCAACTCCAGAGCGAGGTGCGCGCATGAGTAATGAGCACAAGCCTCTGTCCAATGCTGCTCAGCGCGCCTTGCAGCTGGAGCGAGAGCGACCTCTGGCTTCTGAAGCGACACTCAATCGACTTGCCCATCGAATTGAAGCCAGCTTTGGAACAATTCCAATCATCCCCTCGCCTGAAGACGCAGAAGATTTCACTGAGTCTGTAAGCACAGCCAAGGCACTTACTCTGGCTGCTAAAACCAAGGTGCTTTTGGTAGCCGCAGGCGTTGCAGCCGGTGGGCTTGGCGGGGCGCAAATACAAAAGCAATTCGGGACACCCCGGGAAGTGGTGATCGAACGGGTGGTGCAATCAGCCCCGGCCCCAACTCTTCCAGAAAAGTCTGCAGTGCACACTCAGCCGATTCAAGACGCCCCACCGCCTGCGACAAAACCGGCCCCTCAAGCCAAGCGGGCAGACATCGATGTTGAGCGACTTTTAATTGAACAAGCCACATCAGCGCTTCACCGCGACCAAGCAGAAATGGCCTTGCGTGTCTGCCAGCAGCATGCAGTTCAGTTCCACAGCGGGCAGTTGGTCGAAGAGCGAGAAAGTATCGCCATTCGGGCATTGGTTTCGCTCGGGCGAATAGACGAGGCGCGATTACGCGTCGAACAGTTTCGAAAACGATTTCCAGAAAGTGTGTTGCTCGAGGCCGTCGAGGCCGCTGTGGCGCATTGAGCAAAAGGACCAGCAATGAAAACCGCACCTCAATTTTCAATCCGCAGACTTCTAATCGCTGTCTTTACCCTGATGACAAGCAATTGCGCGACGGTTCCCCGGGCTCATTCCCTGACTGAGCGACAACTGCTTACGGCAGCGCTGAATGCTTTTATGAGTGAGGCCCCACAGAGCCCGGCCCCAATGCTTTGGCTGACCAATGAAGAAGACAGTGAATGCGACCGCGCCGGCGAGGCGAAACCGCCGCCTCCAGATATGTCATCAAATTCATCGCGTGATCCGCTCGCCTTCGAAGTCTTCAGCAATCACCTCGTGGCCTCGCAGTGGGCAAAGCTCATCGAAGGGCACCGGCACAACTATGCCCGTGAACTTAAACCTGAAACCCACCGAGCCCTCTTAATCAAACCAGACACCGTCTCAAGCGCCGAAGACTTGTGTCTTCTTGACGAAGCAAAGAAACGAAACGCAGACAAAGTGCTGGTGTATCAAGTGCTCGGTGCAAGTTTTCACGGCGTCTTGGTTCACTTTCGGCTGTCAAATGCACGCACCGGCCTCGTAGAAGTTTCACGAACGCTTCTGTCAAACCACCAAGGCGTCGAAGATAAGAGCGTCCGGTGAGTCGCTTCGCTCTCTTCATCACCCTCGTCGCTACCACTGCCGTTGCTGGCAAGCCCAGAGGCGTACGAGAGGAAAAGGTTTCTCCTTTGGTTATTGCCCAGGCACCAAAGGAACCAGTGGTCGTTGTCATGGTCGACCTTGGTTTGGGCTCGTGGTCGTCATCTCTGGTGAATGTGCTCAGCCTCGAAGGCTCATTCAGCATGGGAAGGTGGCTCACGAGGCATCTGATGATCACCGCTGAATTGGCTGGCGCCCTGTCTACTTCACCAGCATCAACGGCTGTATTGATTCGAGGTGCATTCACCGTCAACCTGGCTTGGGATGTGTTGGCATTGGTTCGCGCCAACCGCTCACTGCCTGTTGAATTCGGCCCCGAATTGGGCATCGGAGGCGCAACCACGAATTCAGGGCCTGGCTGGGCCCTACCGCTCATTCAAGGCGGCGGGTTCTTACGCTACCTGTTTTCACCGACGACCTCGCTGGGTCTACGCATTAAAGGCCAGTTCCCTTTTTGGACAGAGCCACCTCGCGCATTTACCGCCGGAAGAAGAGTAAACGAAGCCACAGCGCTTGAACCTGCGGGCATTGTCGGGACCGCGTCATTTGTGTACACGTTCTAAGAGGACTGAATTCATGCTGCGTACATTTCTATCTGGTGCGGTGCTCGGCTTTTTTCTTGCTGTGGCACCCTCTTGCGATCGTTCCTGCACTCCGACCAACTGTCTTGGTTGTTGCACTTCAGATGGCCTGTGCGCGCCCGGCGTCACTTCAAACAGCTGTGGAGAAAACGGCGCAGAATGTAGCGCGTGTTCAGGAGAACAGAACTGTGTGACTGGTCGGTGTGAAGGACCTCTCAACACCGGAGGAGGAGAAGGCGGCGGGAGCGGAAATCTTGGAGGCGGCACTGGCCCTACTGGAGGTGGTGGCTCGGTCCCTGGTGAAACTCGGTTCCGAGTGTTTGCCACCAGCGTCGGGTACACCGGCAACTTGGGGGGACTGGCCGGTGCAGATGCGCTGTGTGCGAATGCAGCACTCGCGGGAAACAAGGGGGGCACTTGGAAAGCATTTCTTTCCACCAGCACCGAGAGCGCTCTCTCTCGAATG
>JAYUVR010000412.1:0-3723 GCA_043753955.1 Archangium sp.
CCCCTCATCTCAGGTGCACATCGCTACGTCTACCTCGACCCACGCCGCATCACCCCACTTGTTGCTTTTCAGAGCGGCCGATCCGCATCGCGTGGGTCAGACTGCTCCCCACGAACTCGAGTTGCGAGACACGCTTCAGTCCGCACCTCGAGCCAAGTGCGAGCATAACGATTGAGAACCGCCTCCACAGAATCCCACGCTCGAGCGCCAAAGGCCGGGCTTCGCTCGATAAAGGTTTGCCTGAGTTCGCCTCTGACGCCGGCATTCCATTCGGTTTCCAACTGAGTCTCAACACCGCGGCAATACAATTGTTGAGGCGAGATGAAGTACAAACCCGTGGCCAGCGCTGCTGCACAAAGGGCTGCACCCGTAGCCCAACGCCATTGCGTTCGCCGACGCCTCTGCCCCTCGTCCAGCGCGCCAACCAGATCCACCATCGAAGCGAAACGGTCGGCGGGATCTACCTCCAGACCTCGCACCAACGCGCTCCGGAGCCAGGGGGGAACGTCACTCCCCTCAGGTGGCGGACGCAGCCGACCTGCAAGAACGGCTCGGGCGAGTTCTGGGAGTGCAAGCACCCCAAATGGGAGCTCCCCATAAAGCGCTTCGTAGAGCGCGACGCAGTAGGAAAACTGGTCCGTACGTGCATCGACCGGTTCTCCGCGATGCTGCTCAGGAGCCATGTATGCCGGAGTACCTCGCAGCGCCCCCGTTTGAGTGAGGGACCCGTTCAGCTCAGTGGCTTGATGGTGCGGACTTTGTGTTGCACTCTCGGCCCGAGCCAACCCCAAATCGGTCACGCGCACGCGGCTTTGCACGTCGACCAGAACGTTTGTGGCCTTAAAATCGCAATGGGTCAGACCTGCGGCGTGCACGGCAGCGAGCCCATTCCCAGCATCGCGAAACCAGTGAACGATTTTCGATAGGTCCCGAGGCGACGACGCAAGAGCAGTAGCGAGGTCTTGGCCATCAACGAATTCCATCGCGAGGAAGACTTGACCCTTCCAGATTCCCACGTCGTGTACCGCCACAACGTTGGGGTGGGAAACTCGCGCCAGGGCCTGAGCCTCACGGCGCTGACGCTGTCGACTCTTTTCTGGGTCCGCAAGGTGCCGGTCAACGTGGAGAAACTTCAGCGCTACCTTTCGATCAAGAACCGAATCGTAGGCGGAAAAAACGACGCCCATTCCTCCCACTCCAAGCGGGTCGATGATGAGATATCGCTCGACCGCTTCGCCTCGTTTGGGCAACGTGACTTCGTCAAGAGCATCGCTCGGTGTCTCTTCGTTTGATGGCTCAACCCGGAGCCATGCGGCCACCAAACCTCGGCATTGAGAGCATGCATCCAGGTGAGCTTCTACCCCTTCAGTTTCAGAGAGAGAGAGAAGGCCTTGCGAAAAATCGAGAAGAGAATTTTCAGACAAGTGCATGACTGCATCGCGTGCCAGAACACTGAAGTTGGCTTTAGGCGCGACCCTCCGCGAGCAGACGGCGAATACTGACGTCCAGCTGACTGCGAAGCAAAGCGATCAACCCCTCAAATTCTTCTCGCCCAATGGCGAGCTTTGCGAAGATGAGACGTCGTGTTTCATCGAAAAGACTTTGACGAGCCTCATCAAGACGTCGTGCCACTGTAGTGCGGTGCAAACCGTAGAGCTTGCCCATTTGCAGAAGAGAAATGCCCTCGAGGTAATGCAAGCGAAGAAGGTTACGTGTCTGGGCCGGGAGAGCTGCCAGTGCGCTGGCAAAGGCCGACCGAAATTCCGTGCGATAACGAGCCCGTATGAACTCGAATTCAGGGCCACGTTCCGGTGTGACTCTCTGCATGAGGGATTCATCGCGATCGCCATGGGTCTGGGCGCGAAGCTCGAGGCCTGCACGAAGCGCCGAAACCCGCAGCCACGCAGCAAGTGACCCGCGGCCTGCGTAGCTCGACAGCCCAGGCGGACTTCCGAGCAGCAAGCGCAGTCTCAAGACCTGGGCAACCTCATCGCAGAAGGCCAGAGAAGAGTCGATGTTCGCAACTGCGATTCGCACCTGAGCCCTGAGGAGCCGATCAAAGATCTCCAGCGCGTGGTGATGGCCGTCCGTGGCCAACAAGGCCAATGCCACGTCACTGCAATGAATCGCTTTGAGCGCCATTGAAGCTTCCTGCGCCGGAGCTCTGTTTCCTAACTCATGCGCAAATCGAATTGGCGCGAGAGCCGGGGAGGCTTCTGACACATGCTGAAGCAGCTCCGTTTGAAATGCGATTGCATCGGTCGCAGGCTGCGCCTGACCAGAGAGGAAGGCTTCCACGAGCTGTGCAGGACTGGTCCCAATTTCGTCCACAAAATCATCTTGCATCTTTGCGAGCGTTAGGGAAGTGGGTGTCCCTCTCTCGTCACGTGGCTATTCGATTGCCGAGTTCCAAACGCGAATCTCGAACCGGGAACGTTTTTGATGCGTCCTTCTTGAGGAAAGACATGATGGCCCGCGTCTGGTCATCCATAGGTACTGACTAGGGGGTTCCGCCGTCAGTCGATTCATCGAGAGCACGAGGCTCGCACCTTCGCTCGACGCATACGTATTTCGTGTCTTCGTCGCGAGGGCAGTCGAAGGAATCGACGCACTGTTCAGTGCAGGCGGCCATGGCGAGCGTGGCCAATGTGAACAGCGTGGGCAAAAAAGCTCTTCTCAAAATGTGGGGCATAGGACACCTGGGCAAAAGTTCGCCCTTCCTACGAAGGTGCCCTGAATCGCTTGCATTGATTTTATCGATGAAAGACAAAAAAACTAAACCGGGGAAAAGGCGAGGCGCGTGTGCAACTGCTTGCCAGCGCGCCATTCCCGACGAAGCGCTTTCGTTACTTCTGACCGCCGAATCCGCAAACGTGACGTAGGCTGCGCGCGATGAAGAACTGGAACATCGTGTTGGCAAGCATCGTCGCTTTGGCTGCGGTAGTTGGAGTGCGTCTTGCATCGATTCCAGAGGCGGAAAAGCCCGCCGCTGTACCCACCAGCGTACTTTCGAGAGGTTTTTTCGAGGCCGGCGAATCAGCGCAGGCCCTCTTGGGCGCCTGGAAAGCCGAAGTTCGAGCCGATGCCAGTCTGCACTTGGCCACCGAAGGGAAAGAACTGTCGTGGCACGCCCTGCTTGGGCCGGTGTCTGCTCCGCTGCGCATTCAAGGCGACTGTGTGGAAGTCGAGCGCGGAGCGGTCACCGAGCGATTTCTCATTCGCGGCCAAGCGGTGGAACACCAGTGGGAACTGCAACGAGCCCCTGCCGCCGGGGAAGGCTTCGTGGTGCAGGTCGACATGCTCGGGCTGACGCAAGGCGTGGTGGAAGGCGACGGGCTGCGACTGCACACGGGTGGCCTGCCGGTGGGCTATGGAGCGGCGACTTGGGTCGATGCGCGGGGGCGGCGCAGCCCGGTCGCCACTCACTTCGAGGGCCACCGACTGACATTTACGGTGCCCGGCGAAGTGCTGGCCCGTTCGACGTACCCGGCGGTGCTCGACCCGTTGATTACCCCAGAGCAACCCGTCTCGCTCGACGTCACTGAAGTGAGCGCACCGCGCGCACAGACACAACCAGCGGTCGCCACCATTGGGAACACTGCGCTGGTGGTATGGGCGGATCAACGGCGTGCTGCAACGCTCGGCTTGGCCGACACTGATCTCTATGGTGCCTTGGTCGACACTACCGCCGGCGCCATCAACGTCACCCGTCGCTTCGCCATC
>JAYUVR010000413.1:0-2944 GCA_043753955.1 Archangium sp.
TCTCCGGTGCGCTGCACCAAATCGAGAGTGGTTGATTCAAGAAATGCGCGCTCAACTTCTACTTTGAGGTCTACCGGGTTCTCGTTCTCGTCGGTGGCCACGAAAGGCACATGCACGGGGGCTCGCATTTGATCTGAGAGCGCAATCTTGGCCACTTCGGCCGCATCGCGCACGCGCTCGATGGTCATCGGGGAAGCGAGCAAGGCAGCGCGCGGCGCTTCGGCCAGAGTGCCAATGAGGGCATCTGCCAGGCGAGCGTCGAAGTCTTGACCGCCTAAGAAGTTATCGCCTCCGGTGCTGATGGCTTCGAGGTCGTCGCCCGTGATTTCCAACACTGACGCATCGAAGGTGCCACCACCGAGGTCGTAGACGAGCACTCTTTTGCGAGCCAACCCACGACCGTACCCGAAGGCGAGAGCGATGGCCGTGGGTTCATTCAAGATGCTCACCACGTCAAGGCCCGCCAGGTGGCCGGCATTCAGTATGGCTTCTCGTTGGTGGTCCGTATACCAAGCAGGTACACACAGCACCGCGCGCGTTATTTCGCGACCAAGTGCGTCTTGGGCCGCGTTCTTCAATTCCTTAAGCAAATGCGCGGCGAATTCAGAAATTGAGAAGACCCTGCCAGCGATGTCGATGCCTACGTCGCCCTGTACGTCTGGAGCTAAAACGAAGAGAGAACTTTGAGCCAATTCGCGCGCTTTTTGAGACCTGGCACGACGTCCCATCAAACGCTTAAACCCACTCACCGCGTGCGCGGGGTGCTCGAGGCGATGCCTTCGGGCTGCTCGGCCGAGAAGCACTCTGGCTTTGTCGGCATCGTAGGCCACCACTGAAGGGAGCGCGAAAGCGCCGCGCTCTGAAGCGATGGGTATTAACTTGGCCTCGCCCTCAATCACCACCGCCGCTCTGCAGGTGGTGGTGCCCAAGTCGATGCCCAAAACCACGTCGTCGGCCAACGCCAGCGGGGCCTTGGGGGCCGGTGCTTCGACTACCCTAGGCCTGGGAGGGCGCGGAGCCGAAGGGACAGGAAGGGCAGTCGATTGAAGTGGCGGCTCAGCGGCGGAAAGACCTTCTCTTCGCTCAATGATGAGGTCGATGAGGCCCTTGGTCCGGGTGTCGATGCGTGTAAATCGCACCACCATGCCCGGGAGCTCCTCACTGAGCAGCCGCTGCACCACGCCTTCCCCGCGCATCAAACGGGTGCCGTCTTGGAGCACCAGTTCAAAAGACAGTGCAGTCCCTTCAGGCTTGCCATTTTTGGTGGCGATAAAAATGCCACCTCTGGTCACGTTGGCGCCGTAACGACTGATGAATTCATCGTCGGTCACAAACGGCAGACGGATCCTCAAGGGGATCTTTCTGGGCTCGTCGTCCGACTCAGAAGTCATGAGAGGGCGAATGCTACTCTCGCTTACGCCCTCATCGACAATGATCTTCCTCGCTAAGCGCCTTTGACCAGTTCCAAGAGCTTGGCAAAGGCTTGGGGAATTTTGGTGGCATCGGTGCCTCCGGCTTGAGCCATGTCGGCCTTCCCGCCTCCTTTGCCGCCGAGTTCGGCAGCCATGGCGCGCACGGCGTCACCGGCTTTGAAGCCTTTGTCGACGAGGTCTTTGGTGGCCGCAACCAAGATGATGGCCTTACCGTCGCTCGTTTCCCCGCCCAAGGCGATGATTCCTGACTTCAGTTGATCTCGATAGCGATCAGCCAGCTGCTTCAAGATGTTTGCGTCGGCCGGGTCAATGCGTTGAGTCAAGACTTTGATGCCGTTTATTTCTTGAACTGACTCGCCGCTCTTCGCATTTCCAGAGTTCGCTTTGAGTTGCGCTTCTTCGAGCTTTCTTTCGAGCTCTTTGACTCGTTTTTGAGTGGCCTCAATGCGCTTTCCCAAGTCATGGGGGTTCGCTTTGAATAGTTCTGCGGCCGCGAGCAACAGGTGCTCTTGCGCTCGAGCATGTGCACTCGCTTCGGCTCCCGTGAGGGCGACGATACGGCGTACTCCGCTGGCGACTGAAGTCTCTTGCGCAATTTTGAAATACCCGATGTCGCCGGAACGCTGCACGTGAATGCCGCCGCACAGTTCGGTCGATTCAGGGTGCACCGTCACCACGCGCACTTTGTCGGAATACTTTTCGCCAAACAACGCCACCGCACCTGCAGCTTTGGCTTCGGCGAGGCCCATCACGTTGGTTGCTGCATCTTTGTTTTCTCTGACCCAGTGATTGACCAAATCTTCCACGCGGTCGACCTCTGCTTGGCTCATCGGGTTGAAGTGAGAAAAGTCGAAGCGGAGCAGCTCAGGCTGCACCACCGAGCCCTTTTGATTCACGGTGTCCCCGAGCACGACGCGTAACGCTTTGTGGAGCAGATGCGTTGCGGAGTGGTTGGCGCGAATCTTTTTGCGCCTGGTGTCATCGACAGCGAGGTCAACGGTGTCGTGAACGGCCAGACGGCCTTCGAGCACTGTCGCACGGTGCACGTGAAGGGCGCTCACCGGCTTTTGGGTATCGGTCACCACCAATCGAACTTTTTCGCCTTGAATGGTTCCGGTGTCGCCGACTTGACCACCAGACTCGCCGTAAAAAGGAGTCTGATTGAAGACGATTTCGACCTCTTCACCGGCTTTGGCGCTTTCGACCTGCTGACCGCCTTTGACCAAGGCCAATACCGTGCCCTGGCCAGAGGCTGCCTCGTAACCTGTAAACGCAGTGGCAGGGAGCGACCCCGCGAGCTTCAAGTAGATGTCGGCGATGGCTTTGTCGTGGCTGAGATTGTTCGAAGTTGAACTCTCTTCTCGGACCTTCTCGTAAGCCTGCATGTCGACGGTGAAGTCGATTTCTCGGGCCATGATTTGAGTCAAGTCGACGGGGAAGCCATAGGTCTGATGGAGATCCCATGCGGCCGACCCCGAAATGGTCTTCTCTTCGCTCTCTTTGAGCCGAGC
>JAYUVR010000414.1:0-9612 GCA_043753955.1 Archangium sp.
GACGTGGTGATGATGGGCAACAAGCCGTTGTGGGCTGCCATGCAAGAAAAAGCGGTGCTGCTTGAAAAAGCTGACCTCACGGAAGCCGACGGAAATCGACTGGGAGATCTCGAAACCGTCATCGCTGAAGAAGACGGCTACGTGGCTGAGTCAGATGCAGCAGCGCTCTTGATGGGTTTGGGCATTGAAGAGTCTTTTCACGAAGGCCCGCTCAAACAGCTGACCGGCGGTTACAAGTTGCGAACCTTGTTGGCTCAGGCGCTTTTTGGGAAGCCTGAAGGCTTGTTGCTCGACGAGCCCACCAACCATCTCGATCTCGATTCCATTCGTTGGTTGGAAGAATTTCTTCACGAGTACGAGGGTGTTCTCATCACCATCTCTCACGATCGTCACTTTCTCAATTCCATCTGCACCAACATCGCAGACATCGATTACGAAACCATCATTACGTACACCGGTGGCTACGACGACATGGTGCGGCAGAAGTCCTCGCTGCGCACTCGGGTCGAATCGGAAAATGCTGAGAAGCAGAAGAAGATTAGTCAGCTCCAAGATTTCGTCGCGCGCTTCGGAGCCGGTACTCGCGCTACCCAAGTGCAGAGTAGAAAGAATCAGCTCGAAAAGCTGAAAGTGGAAGACTTGAAGCGGTCAAATATCGCTCGGCCTTTCATCAAGTTTGAGCAAAAGGCGCCCAGCGGGAGACAGACGCTCACCATCACCGGGCTGACCAAGTCTTGGGATGGAGAAGTGGTCATTCCGCCTTTTTCGGCACTCATTACCAAGGGCGAGAAGATCTGCGTCATTGGGAAGAATGGCGTGGGCAAGTCGACTTTGTTGCGCATGCTTGCTGGGGTCGTTCAGCCAGACGGTGGCACCATCGAGTGGGGTCACAATGCCAACGTCGGCTACATGCCGCAGGACCATCACGGCATCATCAAAAAGGGAACTTCGGTTTACGGGTATTTAAGAGATCTCGATTCCAAGTTGGGCAATGAAGAAATTTCAGGGCTTTTAGGGCGCATGTTGTTCTCTGGTGAAGAGCGTATGAAACCCACCGATACCTTGTCGGGTGGTGAGACCGTGCGCACTTTGTTGTGTCAGTTGATGATGCGCAAAGACAACGTGCTCATTCTTGACGAGCCCACAAACCATTTGGATCTCGAATCCATCGCCGCACTCTCAGACGGACTGCAGAAGTACGAGGGCACGGTCATCATCGTCACCCATGACCAAGAATTGATTTCCGAAGTGGCGACTCGAATTTGGGCGCCGCGTAAAGGCAAAGACGTCATCGATTTCGTCGGAGGCCTCGATGATTTCTTGGTCAAACATGCCGACGTTGCGGCTCAACGGCGCTGAAACGATGTAGTGTCTTTTCTGAAGGCCTATTTATGCGGCTCTTGCTCACACTCCTTGTCTCGCTTTGTTCGTGTGTTCCGACACCCGTCAATCCAATAGAGACTGAGCCATTGATTCAAGGCGATGCGGAATGCGCATTTGAAGGCATTCGTCACGTTGAAGTTCCTGCAGGATATTCAAAACACTCTCAGATGCTGAATCTGAGATACCGAGTCTTTCCGGGGACACGTCCGGACGCTCCAACTGTCGTCGTTATCCCGGGGGGGCCCGGTCAGAATATTATGCAGAATACGCCGCGAGCTTGGTTTGCTCTCGGCGCTATTCCTGAAGACTACACAACAATTTATACAGACGCGCGCGGGAGCGGTTGCAACACTTTCCCCTCGTTGGCAGAGCCTGACGAAGAGGTATTCACGACTGAAAATACAGCGCGAGATGTTCTTGCGATTATTCGGCAGGAAGGCCTGCAAGATTATTTCCTCTATGGCGCGTCATTCGGGACCGCTCAAGCAACCATAACTGCGGCCCTCGCCAATACCGACGGAGGCCCCATTCCTCGCCGGATTATTTTGGAAGGCGCCTTGGGCCATGCATTTGACTCATTCGAGCAATACTTTTCGGCTTACCAATCAGAATGGTCACGCGTACTTCCGTCACTTGATCCCGCCTGGGAATTTCATTTCAAGAAGGAACCTTGGTCAACGACGCTTTATTGGTCGAGAGAACAATGGGGGATGTTCGTCTCAGCACAATTGATACTCGGCGACTACCCAGGGCAGGGCCACATGCTTCACTATTGGCTTAACGGATTGAGCCGCAAAGACTCAAACGCGCAGAGCTACGTGTCGACATTTATGGCGGGCGTTGGGAAGACTGAACCTTCACCAATGTTCCGCACAATTGCTTGCCGCGAAATATGGGGTGAATGGAAGGCAGTGCGGGAAATTCGCGACGGACAACTTCAAGCAATTGGCAGCGATTTATGTGAGGGCATGAACTCAAGGACCGCTCTGTTTGATTCGAAGAATTGGTTGGTTTCGTCACCGATTACGTACTTCAACGGCCCCTATGACCCAACTACAACCACAAATCAGACTGACTATCATTTCAAACATCAAACCGAAGTTGAACGTCAATACATAACAGTCCCGAATGCTGCTCATGCACCTCTTACTCTCGGCCTTGCGGCGCGAAATTGCGCGACCGATGTTTGGCGCGCGTTCGAAGCTGATGCGAAGGCTTTAGAAAACGCGCTTTCAAATTGTACCAGGCCTGGCGAAAAGGCTGTCGAAATGCTGATTGCGCCTCCTGGAACTTGATTTCCCCGGAGTGAGCGAACGGTGTGACAGGTTGTAAACCCCATGACTCCCAAGCTGGAAGTCGCTGCTTGTCGTTCAAGTCAACTGCCTATCTTCATTCAAATGTCACCCCACAAGCGCCCTGTACGCACGCTGCATGGGCCCGCGGGCATGCTTCCCGCGCAGTGTGACTTCGCCTCATCACCGCTATGGTTCGCCTCGTGTCTGACAAGCCGGGAACAAAGGCTTCACGTTTAGCAGCGCTCTTTGGCTTCAATTGCTCGACGAGAAAGTGTCTCGCGAACACTGTGTGTTTGAAGTTCAAGACGATGCTGTCGGCACGTTGCACCGCCATATGTGCATCATCAAAAAATGCGTGATGGCTTGGTTTCTGGTGCTCAGCTCTTAAAAGCGAATCCAACCGATGGAATCCTGCGGTGGAATGCAGTCCAAGAGAGCAACGGCTGCTGAGGCCTGCAGGAAAGAGTCGGAAGTTATTTGTATTGTTTGGGCTTCCGCTTGCCGTGAAGGGCGTCTTGCTGGTGCTTCACGGCTTCGCCTACATGCTGCATAAAGGCAAGAATGTGACTGTTGTTACGCAATGGTGGGAGCGTGAGCACCCAAAGATCCCTCGCCTCATTGGCCAGACCAGCGCCCACACGAACGAGGTTTTGATCAGCATCACCATCAATGCACGCCAAGAAATACAACCCGATACCGGCTGAAACCGCATGCCGCCGAACCGAAAAGTCATCGCTGCGCAGTGCGATCTTGACGCCTGGCGCATTTCGCGAAAACCAAGTATCAAGCCATCGGATCGGTCATCGGTATGGAGCCAAGGAAACTCGGACAAGGAAGCTCCACGCCCAACACGTTAAACAAGCGAACGCGCGGCGTAAGCACCAAAGTGCATCTGCCCCAGGCGGCGGCCCCAAAGTGCTTCTGAAGGCTGATTGCCCAATCGCAGCACCACATCTGCTTCTCGTCGAAGGAGTGAAACCTGCACGCTCGTCACGCCAACCGTCGTTTCGATGCCGGGATAGCGAACAACAAACGTCTTAAACACATCAGCAAAGCTCGCGAACACTGGTGCTTCCAATTGCTGCACAAGAGATGGTTTTGGCGGTTTGGCTCATCACAAACGGGTTTCTTCGCACTCTTCAAGGAAGGTGAAGTGGGCGTCGGTCTTTGTGTACCGGCGCAGCCTGATGAAAGTTATTCTGACAAACCAATCACTGGAGTTGGATTCACAATATTCTCAGCCGTTGACTGGCCCATACCAATTTGTCCGTTGCGGTTCTCCCCCCAACACCAGACTCCTCCATCAGCAATCAGTGCACACGAGTGATCCAGACCGGCTGTGACATCGACTGCATCGTGAAGGCTGGAGAGAATGACCGGAGTAAGTCGATGAATCTCAGTTCCGTCTCCGATTTGCCCATAAAAATTCTGACCAAAGCAGGCCACCTCGCCTGACAAAAGTACTGCGCAAGTATGTTCCGCTCCGCCCGCGATATTGCGCACTGGGGGAAGATTGACGAGTGTAGGGAGATATTGATCCTCTGCAGTACCGTCACCCAGCGCGCCAGCCGCATTTCGTCCCCAGCACTTTACGGCTCCCGAGTCTAGGAGTGCACAAGCATGACTGTAACCTGTGGCGAGCTTTGTTATGCCACCCAGCCCGATGACGGGAGTTGGCCCCCAGTGTGGGTAATTATTCCCGTTGCCATGTTGTCCATTTGAATTGTCTCCCCAGCACTGGGCACCGCCATCGTTCATCACTGCACATGAGAACGTCACACCCGACGATACACTTTTGGCGTCTTGAAGCTTGGCGATATCAATAGGTATTGCGCTCACATCTACATCTGAATCTCCGAGCTCTCCTCGACTATTGCTCCCTGCGCATAGGACGACTCCGCCATCGAGAGTTACTGCACAGGTGTGATAGACGCCGGGTGCGATTGAACGAAGTTTTTCGTGCTCGAAGGCGGGTATTGGCAAGGCGCTCTCAGTCGGCAGAAATGAACCGGTGCCATATGCGCCTCGCCCCCAGCACAATGCTGAAAATGATTCAGTAATGACACAGGCAAGATGGTGGCTACCTGTCACCGCGCCACGAAATGGCACATTGAGCCATGTACCGCTCGGGCTCGGTTGAACGGCAACAGTAGAGTTATGCCAATCTCTCCAAAGCCTCCAAACCCCCAACCTTCTACTTTCCCGCCGCGACGGGAAACCAGTGTGTGGTCCATGCCCGCGACAATGAACGGTTCGAAATCCTGAATACCCGCGTCGATGGCTCCGGCATCAGGGTCTTGTGCCGACCCAGCATCGGTATCGCCTGCATCAACGGCCCCCGGATCGAGAGCGCCGCCGTCGCTATCAAAACTCACACTCGCATCGGGCATCTCCTCGCCACCGTCAAGCATGCCTCCATCTGCAGGGTCTTCGTTAAATTGCCCTGCATCAAGAATGAACGTGCCGGCATCGAATTGTTGTTCAAGTTCCCCGGCGTCAGTCTGCGGCAAACCCGCATCTTGCGAATTGTCCAGCGGCTCACACACGCAACCTGCTACCAGAACAAACACCAAACTGAACCAACATAAGGCTCGCACGGCACCTCTGTACAATTATTCGCTCCGACCTCCAATAGGCTGAGGCTTAAAATCGAAAATCAGTCCCGAAAAATCACGGGGAAAGGTTCGCATCAAATTTACCCAAATGCTGTGTTGTCGTTGAAGCTGACGCTGCCTCCGCGGGTGGGCCTGGAGGGAGCACGGTCGCAAGGCGAGAGTATTTCTTGCAGCCCGTAGCGACTCTACGCAAACTTTGGGCTCAAAAGAACCATCTTCGCCGACCACCAAAAAGCGAAAAAGAAGCCGCCTTGAACCGTCTGTGCTGTCGGCACGTTTGCACCGCCATATGTGGATCATCAAAAAATGCGTTCTCGCTTGGGTTCTCGTGTTCAGCCCTACCGCGTTGGCTGAATTACCGGCCAAGGTCTTCCTAAAACCGAATCCAACCGAACACTCCTTTGGAATCGGCGTGAATTGGGCGACCTCTGGGCGTGCATTGGTGGGAGATTTTTGGCTCGGCCCGAATGGTCTTGAATCGCTCGATTGCGATGACCGCACCATTTGGCCAGAACTTGGCACGCTCAGTTATCGGGCCAGACCAGCCTGCGGCGCACCTCGGCCCAATCGGCCATTGCTATGTGAGCCTAAGCGAGACAAATGTTTACGAGTTAGCAACGACGCAATCGTTCTCAACGACATCGGAAGGGAAACCAAATTGCTCAGCGTTCTTCCTGAAGACGTTGGCGCGCTGGCTCCAAGAGAGGGGGACGAAGTGGTGATTAGCGTCGGGCAGCGAAGTGAAGATGGAAAGCCTGAGCTCGACCCCCAAACATATGGCTCTCAGCGGCAGCGGTTTTATCGCTTCTTATTTGAGGAGGGAGCTCTGGCAGAAGTCGAACCGTTTCCCCGAACATATGTAAAGACACTTCATTTCGGCTTGGCTCAGAGGGTGCGAGTTGATGGCTCTGAATGTCTGACTCGACAAGGTCGAGAGCGATGTTGGGCAGATCTTTCCGAAGTTGTCGCTCTCCGCGATGGTGCGATTGTAGTGATTCCTGGATCCACCATCCATTCAGGAACGCTGCTGCGACTGAACTCAGCGTTAGAGAAACAATTCAACATTCAGCTTCCCCACACGTGGCCTTACGGAACAAGGGTAGTTCCTCAAGGCAATGACACCGTGCTCGTCATGGTCGGTCAAAAAGTCACAGTGCTTAACCAACACACTGGCGCAGAAGTGAAAAGCTATTCAATTCGAATGCAAGACCAAGGCGCAACAACGGATGAAGTATTGTCCGCCGACGGCTCTAAATTTTTTTCGTGCGAGCGCGGCTCACTGTGGGTGCGTAATGCCAAGACTGGTCAAATCGATACACGTTTCAAGAACACTTGCTCGCTCAACGCTGAAGATATGAGTGGGCCTTACCCTTCCCCCGATGGAAACTTTGTAGCCATTCTTGCTACCAATGAAACGTCCGTCATTATTCGTTCAAGAGACGGCGCTCGCTTGGTATTGAAGTCCGGCCTTACGAGCGATCGTGTTCGTTCGTTCTTTTCTCATTAACCATCACGAGAACGGTTTGCAGAACGGCGCTTACCCAAGGGCAACTGGAAGCGCGGCATGTACCATCAATACAAACATTTGAGGCACAGTCTTAATAGTTAAACAGCGGCTATCTCAACAACGAGCAATATTATCGTCAGGAATCGTCGCGCAAACTTCATTCAAAATCAGACATGAATCTTCTGGCGCAGCGCAAGCGACTTTCGCCCGCACGACTTCTTTACAAATTCCCTCAACACATTCCGTAGCTTCACATTCATGATCGTTCTCACACGGTGAGCCAACGGCCTTCTCAGCCGTGCAAATATCTTATGATTTTTCCGAAAAGAATTTTCCGACTACCGATTCACAATAAAAGCACACGCTGAATCGAGCTGCACCGTGGTGTCATCAAGAGCCTCAAGCAACGCGTCTGCGAAAGATAATTCTTCTCGCATCACCTGCTCGATTTTCGCGTCTGACACCCCTTGGTGCTGAAGCGAAAGCTTGATCCGCAACATCGAAATGTCTCTCTCGTCTTCGATGCCCTCGCGAGCCGTCTCTTTGAGTTGTTCAAGCTGTGCCTTTGCCGACACCAGGGCCACTTTGGCCGCATCGTCAACAAAACTCTGGAGCTCCGGGAAGGCAGCGGCCACCTCGGTACCCTTCAGCGAACGGCCCTCATTCTCTTTCAAAACAGACAACAACCCCAAATCAGCTCTCGCCTTGCCGTCTGGCTGCATTGTCACTGCCGTGTGAATCAAAACAGTGCTCAAAAAGCGAGACAGTTGCCTCGAAGGCACGCGCGCTCCAGGAGCCGTGTCACTCGCTTCAGGAGGTACCACATGAAACAAAAACTCAAGACCGCGAGCTCGAGCGGCACCCTTTATCTCTAAGAAACGAGCTCCATTTCGGCCATACGGCCCATCTCGAAGAAAACCAAACAGCGATTCCACCAGGGGGTGACCGGTGGCGAAGTATTCAATCTCTTCCTGTTCAACCGCGGTGTCGCGCCAGAACGTTCCCAACACAGTGCGCTCTTCAGTGATGTCATACCCAGGCAGCGCCTCAACATTCAGCGTGTGCCCGAAATGGAATGCGCACTGAAACGCATCGACCTCTTGATCTTGATCCACCTTAATTCCAATGCGATCAGCCAATTCGGTGATGGTCTCTTCAAGTCGCTCATCGAGATCTCTCGCGATCGACCACAGTCCATCTTCCAATGACTCATCATCATCGGCATCCATGCCAGTGCGCTCATGTGAGCGTTTGACCAACTCTCGCACCTCATGCTTGTCAAAACTGCGCAAGTCGAGAAGTGGATCATATGCGCGCTTCACTTGCTCACGAGCCAACTTCACCTTGGCCGTCAAATCTTTCACATACGCCGCGCGATGATTGGTGTCTTGCAACGCCAAATCAGTCAATCGCGGTTCAACTTCTTCAAGCACCGCATCAAGACCACCCACGGTTTCCCCAAACACACCCACCGCGTCTCTCAACACCGCCAGCACATCGGCGCTAAACGTACCGGGCGCTTCGAACACATGAATTTCAACCGAATGCGTCTGACCAATGCGATCAAGCCGACCAATGCGCTGTTCCATGGTGGCAGGCGACCAGGGCAAGTCGTAATTCACCAAGTGATGCGCGTACTGAAAGTTACGCCCTTCGCCTCCGACTTCTGTCGAGAGCAAAATCTTGGGACCGTCTGGGTCGCGGAACCGAGCCACCTGGCGATCGCGTTCCGCCAGCGCAAGTTCTCCGTGGTACGAAAGCGCTTCCAAATGCTCGAGTCGTAACTTCGACTGCAAACTTTCCAAGGTGTCGCGCGCTTCGGTGAAAACCAGAATTTTCGCCTGCGGTTCCTTGGCCCAAACAGCACGCAATAACTTTACAAACGCACTAAATTTTGCATCTTGCGTCGGAATAGTGAGCTTCATTCCCGCGAGCGCTTTGTTGCTTCGCAATGCAGCCAAAAAAGCCGCCGGAGATGATTCAAGTCGCCGCACCAAACCTGCTAAAGCTGCACCACGCACCGAGCCATCTTTGGCCAGTACCGCCAACGCCGCATCACGCGCGTCGAGCTCATCTTTCGTCAACACCACCTGATGCACATGCAGCTTGCGCGCAGAGAAACCACCCACCACCGCACGCCGATTGCGAATCAATCGATCAGACAACGAATACGTTTCAGCCAGGTGCATCAACATCTCATCTGGGTCTTCAATCTCTTGCAGCGCATCGTCCTTCGGAAACTGTCGAGCCAGTTCCTTCACTGCACCTTCGGTCGACTTTCCTTGCAGAAGTGCGCGCAAGGCCTTCGACAACTCTTCTTGTCGCGACAATCGCTCTTCAAATTCCTTCACTGAAGGAGCCGTCAGCGGGTCAATCAACGACAACAGCGCCTGATACTCAGCAGGGTCCAACTGCATTGGCGTAGCCGTCAGCAGCAAAAGCCCCCACGAATTCTTCGCCAACGCTTGAGCCGCCTCGTAAGCCTTCTCGCCTTTAAGGTGATGCGCTTCGTCGATGATGACGAGATCCCAATGCGCAGCGCGCTCTCCAGCTTCTTCTCGATACTGCTCGGTGCGCTGCAACAACTCGAGACTGGTCACTACAAAATTGAACCGTGCCCAAGGCGAAATCGTGGGCTGCTCACTGAGCGATTGCTCGTAGCGCTCGGTGTCCATCAACGTGAACAGGTGATTAAACTTATGAAAAAGTTCCACCAACCACTGCACCGTCAAATGACTTGGAGCCACCACCAACACGCGACGCGCGAGGCCGGCAAGACGCAGCGCGGAAAAAATCATTCCTGCTTCGATGG
>JAYUVR010000415.1:0-4394 GCA_043753955.1 Archangium sp.
TGCTCGAGCTGCGCTGCTGTTCCCAGCGTCTGCGCCGCGGTGTCGCGCCCCGGGCCTTCAGCGTCTCCTCTGATTTCGAAGAGTGCTCTCTTCCACACCGCGCTGAGTTCTGCGGGGACCAATTCAAGCTGTCCTTGGGGCGAGAGCCCTTGCGTTTGGCTCAATGCATAGCCGCCTAAGGAAGCACCAATGACGTGTTTCGTACCCGACAACCCCGCCACCGAAAGAGGGCTGAAACCGCGATAGATGCCGTCGACCCACACGCGAGCTCCGGTGGGTTCGGTTTTCACCAAGAGTTCTCCTTTGGCGTTGGCCGCTTGTTTTCGCTGTGCTTCAGCAAACTTGAGCAGCTCGGGCGGGAAAAAAGTGGGGCTAAATTCAGCCCTCGGCGAAAACCCAATGGCAGCTTCGATGTCGACCTTCGCCGGGTTGACGTCGTTGCCCATGGCGTACGCAGCAGCACGGAATGTCAACGCCTCTATTAAGAGGGGCAGATGACGAGTGAGGTCTGTCTCTTGAAGCGCATTCACCGCCTGAGTGAAAGTCTCAATGGCCTTTCTGTCATCGAGCTCTTCTAAGGCCTTCTTGCCCACCTCAATTTTTTCACGGGCTTCTTGAAGTCGCTCGTCTCGCTTCTGCGCTGCCGAAGCGTTGAACGCGTCGTGAACAGCGACCACAGAAAAACGCGAGGCACGTTCGAGTGCAGCCTCAGCGGCGCCTTCGAGGGTGCTCTGCAGCGCGGGAACATCTTGCATCACCACCACGACGGCGATGCGCGGGCCGCCCTTACCGATTGGGCGCCGGTTGGACGCTTCAGGCGCCGCAACGGAACGCGACGGCATCGCGAACAACCCCAGTGTCAGCATCGTTCCAAAAAACCGGCTCAGCGCGCAATTCGTCACGGTCACGCCTCGTGGTCCGGTTCGACAAAACACCACCGCACTTCGGGCGCACGAACTTGCAATGCCTCTTCAAATTGATTGATGGCGTCGACAACCTGGCGGGTGGTGAGGCCTTCTTTCACGCGCACCTTCATCGCCAGCAACACTTCGCCTGGGCCTTGTTGCACCGTAATCAACTTGAGCACAGCCTCGATGTTTGAATGCTCTTTCGCCGTGGCTTCTACGGCCTGGGCAATTTGAACGTCGGCGCTCTCTCCGATGAGAAGTGATTTGACCTCTCGAGCCAAAAAAATGGCCACCCCGATGAGCACCACCCCAATCAAAATGGTACCGATGGAGTCGTAGACGACGTTCCCCGTCAACCAAGACAACAGCATTGCGCCGATGGCGAGCACCAAGCCCAAAACCGCCGCCGAGTTTTCCCCGAAGAGAATGATGAGGTCAGAATCTTTGGTGTGCCGCAGATAGTGAAACAGCGACTGGCTGCCCCTTCGCTTCTTGATTTCCACCAGGTTTCCCCAAGTGGCCCAACCTTCCATCGCGAAGGAAAACAACAAAATACCCAAGCCCAGCCACACATTTTCCATCGGCTCAGGGTGCGAGAGTTTGTGCACGCCTTCGTAAATGCTGAAGACCCCGCCTCCTGAAAACAGCAACAGCGCCACCACGAAGCTCCAAAAGTAGAGGTCGCGCCCGTAGCCTAAGGGGTGAGACAAATCGGGTGCCTTGGCTGATTGCCGCACGCCCAACAGCAACAACAATTGGTTGCTGCAGTCGGCTGAAGAATGGAGCGTCTCTGCCAACATCGCTCCCGAGCCGGTAAAGAGCGCCGCCACACCCTTCGCCAACGCGATGCAGGCGTTGACGGCGAGCGATTGAAAAATCTGTTTCGTGTTTCCAGCCACCGGGCCGGGCACTCTAGTCGTTGCGCAGTAAAAGTCAGTGCTCCTTTGAAGCTCTGACTGCGCTTCGCCCTTCGCCGACGCTGTTCAAGTACGACAGCGCTACTTTGAGTTGGTAGTCAGCAACTTTATCGCTGACTTCCCAGGGCTTTAAGTTGTCGGGCACCGAGACTTTCAAAGCGGCTGGCTCGAGGGTCGCGCCTTCGGCCCGAAAGTGATGCTTCAAATCTTGCTCTCTCAACTGGTCGGCTTTGGTGAGCTGGCCGCCTTCGACTTCAGGCACCACGAAGTCGGGAAGAATGCCTCTTTCCTGAATGCTTTTCCCCGATGGAGTGAAGTACCGAGCGATGGTCAATTTAAGACCTGAACCGTCTTCCATTTCGATGACCGTTTGCACGCTGCCTTTACCGAAGGTGGGCGTTCCCATCACCACCGCGCGTCGATTGTCTTGCACCGCACCGGCGACGATTTCGCTGGCTGAGGCACTGCCGGCGTTCACCAGCACTACCATGGGGTAATTTTTTTCCGTGTCACGTTCTTTGGCGCGCTCTTCCGTCACCTGCGCCGCACCGCGGGTTCGCGTCGAGACGATGGGCAAGCCGCCTGAGAGAAAACGATCGCTCACCGCTACGGCTTGGTCCAACAAGCCTCCGGGGTTGTTGCGCAAGTCGAGCACCACGCCTCTGAGCTCTTTGCCTCCATTTTGAATGCGAAGTTTTTCTAACTCTTTGAACATTGAGGCATCGGTGCGCTCTTGAAAGTTCTTCACTTTGACGTACCCAATGCCGCCGTAGAGCGTGCTTTCAACTGAAGCGATGCGAATGTGGTCGCGAATGATGGTGAATTCGCGGGGGGCACTGAAGCCATCGCGCATGATGGTGAGCACCACTTTTTTCCCCGCGGGGCCTCGCATCTTTTGAATGGCCCTGGCTACTTCCATATTTCGAGTGATTTCCTCATCGATTTTCACCAGTTGATCCCCCGAGCGAATACCCGCCCGCTGGGCGGGGGTGTCATCGATAGGGGCTACCACGACAATGGCCTCGTTCTTCATAGCGATTTCGATGCCCAACCCACCAAACTCGCCCGAGGTGTCTATCTTCATCTCTTTAAAGACATCGGGAGGCATGAACTGCGTATGCGGGTCTAACGTTTCAAGCATACCTTTGATGGCGCCATGAATGAGCTGCTTCTCATCAATGGGTTCGACATAGTTGTTTTGCACATACGAGAGCACCCGAGCGAACAGCTCGATCTGCCGATACATGCTGTCCGCTGAGTTGGCGGGTTGCGCCTGAGCAGGCGGCGCACCGGCGAATACAGACGATGTCGAGAAAATGAGAAGGCAAAGCCCAAGGCCAACCACGCGCATATGCACCCATCCTAAGAGGGACTGGTACTGATGCGCACGGGGCCCTCGCACGCTGGTGTCTGCCTATGTAGGCAGGTGCGTCTTCCTCACGACTTGGGGGGAGGTTCAGGAGGCAAGCACCGCGGCGGCACCACCACTGCGGCAGGCCTGGGGCACCGAGCGCAGGGAGCCCTCAAGGGAATGTTGAGCGTTCGCCCCACGCGAAGTGCACCGGAGCTCAGCCCATTGGCCTTTTGAATTAGATGCGCGGCAGTGTTGTAGCGGGCGGCCAGCCGACCCAAGGTGTCGCCGGGGGCAACCTTGTGCATGGCGATGTTCTGCGCGGGCTGCTTGGCCAAGAGCGGCATGATTCGGTAGCCCAATTCTTGGCTTCGACCGGCGAAATAGCGCACGTGAAAATGATCTCGATGGCCGCGGGCGTGGCGTACCAAAGAGTGCGTTCCCGCGCGAAACAAGGTGTCGAGCCAAGCCTTGTTTTCGCCTTGGTCGAGCGCATAAGTGTAGAGGCGATTTTGAATTCGCTTATCGACTAAAACAAACTGCACATCACCCAAGGTGATGAGTGCTTTGAGCAAGGCCCAATTGACTTCGAGATCCATCGCGAGTTCTCGAGTCTTCAGAGAATAAGCGCGCAGTCCGTTGGGGTAATAGAAACCCAAGTCGACATCGCGACCCGCTTGGTGGCTGCGATGAGGCGAGAGATGACCTCCATTTTCTCTGCCGATGTGATTGATGCGAAGGGGCGGCGCTTCGGAAAATTGCGCGCGCACGGCTACAGCTGCAGCGGCGATAAAATCGATGGTCTCTTGAGTGCCCCAGGTATTGGCCGGGTCGACCACTTCCCAGGCGTCGCCCGCCGGCATGGCCACACCGTTCATCAATCGACCCGCTTCGGTCATGCCCATGCTGATGGAACCGAGCGATGCGGGCTCTTCCACCCACCGACGCAACAACTCTTCATCGGTGAGCTCTGCCGAATAAAGAATGCCTCCATCAGTTCTGGCTGCATCTTCTGCTGACGCTTCTTTTTCGATGGTCGCTTCACCGTCGTGTTCAACCTCGACCAACAGCGGAGCGTCGAGGGGAGGCCGAGTGACAATGGAGCCTGCGTCAGGTGCGACGATGCCTCCGTCGGCCCACGCGGTCGACACGAGAAAAACGGACAAAAGCAGCGTACGCAACATCAAGGGCTGCCTTTTCGCTGCAAAACCCTTTTGA
>JAYUVR010000416.1:0-22209 GCA_043753955.1 Archangium sp.
GTGGCAGCCAGCGGCTTCATCTCATCTTGTTTGCATCGGTGCAGGGGACCGACGGGTTCCCGTCAGCCCCTATGCCGATTTTATGGATCCATGAGGAACGTGCCGGTGCCGGCGCACTCTGTATAGATTTGAGAATTCTTACAACTCATAGGCGAGCTGCGCTGGAAATAGCCATTGACTTTGATGACGTTGCCCTCACGGGAGCCCGACATGCCTTCGCCTTCGGTCCAGTCAACGCCGGTGGAATTTGCATGATATAAATACAACTTCAAATCACCGCCCCACGCGGGCGAATGCACGCCAGCATTGAATTCATAGGCCATTCGGCCATTCCAGGTGAAGGTCATGTTTGTAAATGTATTGGTGCCGTCAATGACAACTCCGCCGTCCTGCGGGGCGTTGCCGGGGAGAGGGCATTGACCGGGCAAGTTTCCCACAGGCGGAGTGTATATTCTGCCAGTGGTGCAAGTAATGCCAGGGGCTCCCCCGCACACGTTAGGCTTTCCGTCCGCTCCGCAAGTCGTGGGTGAAGTGCATGTACCGCAGTTCACGGTGCGCAAGGCATCACACTCATCACGAGCAGTGACAACGTCACAATTCTTACCCAGCCGTCGACAAAAGTGATCGTCTGATTCTTGATTGCAAGTGTAATCACATTCTCTTCCAGGCCATGATGCTTCATTCGTCGTTGAGCGGTAGGTTTCCGGGACGCAAAAATATTTTCCGCAGGAACCACAAGAAGCAGTGCGCAGCCTGCCAGTATTGTCGGTCGCTTCAAGCATCGAGCAGCGATAACCGTACGACTCACAGAATTCTTTGTCCGTTTGAGGAACAAGTTTTTCTCGGCCGTAACAACGCGAGTAGAGCAACAGGTGAGGGTTGCCAGGTTCTCCATACAAATAGCCTCCCCCCATATTGTAGACATCAACCGCTACTTCATCGCCGAGTCGAAGTGCAGCCCCTTTGCGAATTATCGTGGGGGTCGGCCCGACACCAACTGCATCAAACACATCGGCTGAAGCTGGGCCTACGAAGGAGAAAAGGCGAGTGTAGATCTTGGCGCGCCAAAATATGGGACTCGATAGCAAGTAAGAAGGGGCATTGCCCGTAGGGGTAAGTAGGGCGTCAAAGCCAAATGGCTGATACCAGCCCGTAAACGCATATGGGCTGTTTGGGTTGCCTTCTTCATAGCCGTTGTAAACACAATTAATGCGGCCAGGAGTTTCCCAAACAAGCGGTACTTCGGAACTCCCCTGGCATTGGCCGCACAAGGCCAACCGGGTGGTGCCGCAATTGTCGACGGCTCGGGTAATGCCACAATTTTTGAATTGTGCTGCGCAGAGAACAGCGTCGCTGTCTGGTTGACACCCATTTCCGCCGTCGGTGGTTCCATCGCCGCCATCGGTGGTTCCATCGCCGCCGTCGGTGGTTCCATCGCCGCCGTCGGTGGCACCATCACCGCCGTCGGTGGTTGCATCACCGCCGCAGGTGGTTCCATCGCCGTCACCTGCGCCCCCGTCAGGTGTCTGGGTAGAATCCAAATTCGAGCCCAATTGCTGCTCATTGCTCAATTCGGCAGCGAGGTCGCATCCACTCAGTGCGGCCACTAAGACCAAAGAAAACCTTGTTGTTTGCATGTCGCGTCTCCCCAGATTATCCGCGTGTGAGAACGACGTGCGCAAACGTGGCAGAAGCTTCAAAGAAAGTTGAGCGACTATTGGTCTTCACGCAGTCTGTCGACTCAACCGCTCGACCCCACTCGCACGGCAGTTTCATGCTTTCGCCGGTGATGGAGTCAATTCGCATTCACAGATGATTCAGCAGCTCTAACGGTTGCATTTCTGCGCAGGAACAATGAATGCGCTCACGCATACATTGCGGTGCCACCTGCCGACACGCACTCGCTTGCGCCTGTCCAATCCAGTCATCGTAATTCGCCGAGGGAATCTACCAAGATCAAGGGGGTAACTCTTGGCGTATCGCTTGCTCAAGGGCCATCGCGCGTTACCGCTCAGGGCTGCGATCTAAAGGGAGTCAACGGCATCTTCCGGTCTTCACAATTCACCAAGAGCGTGTTTAAGGGTCGCGGTTCATTTCCGTCGCTCCTTGGTGTGTCTACGATGACTCATTTCTCGCTGTATTTTTGTGACTTGCAGAAGCTGGGCAAGCCTTTGTTTTCGCTTTTTCTCGCAGTACTGGTGTCGAGCTGCGCACAGAAAAACGGTACTTCTTTTGTCGAAGGCCCCGCAGATGCTGGGCCTGCCACGGTTGAGGTGCGAGTTGGCGAACAAGGGGGAAAGATTGTCATTGAGGGAGCCGTCTTGGAAATTCCACCCGGTGCAGTAGACGCGGGTGTTCAGATACGAGTGACCGCAACGACCGAATCTGCTCCTCGAGGCTTCACTAATGTGACGCCAGTGTTCAAGTTTGAACCGGAAGGCCTTCACTTCGCCATTCCCGTCAAAGTGACACTTGATGTACCTCCGTCAGCGCCTGCAGAGCTCAATTTCTATTGGTCGAAAGATGGAACGCAGGGGTACGACGAGCTGAGTTCCACCCGTGAAGGGCAGGCAATGTCTGCTTCTGTTACGCACTTCAGCTTTGGCTTCTTGGGTTTTCAAAATGCTCTCGTGGCACCGCGTGCTTTAGGCATCAAGCCGGTCAATGGCTTTCGCTACGGAGGGTCGACCAGCGACGGTTCATTGTATCTGGCCATTTCGGGGGGCAGATTTCTCGTCCTTGACGAGAAGGGAATTCAGCATGCCAGTTACGAAGCTCCAGTGGGTGAGCCAATGCCCACCAGCGGCCGACTGAGCGATGACGGTCAGTATCTGGTGACATGGCGCGATACAGGAACGCCAACGCTGCACAGCATTCGTTTGAGCGATGGCCTGCGAACGGTGTTGGCTAATGGCAACGATGTTCGACTGAGTCAATTGTCAAAACGATTCGCTTTGGTGACGACCCAAACGGCAGGGCTCTGGAATGTCAGCGCACTGAGCCTCGACGGAAGTCAGCGACGAGATTTCGGCAACGCGAGTGGCTTACGCCTGGTGGAAGACCAGCTTTTCTACACGGGAATCAAGGGAAAATTGTACTGGACAGCGCTTGGTACGAATTCTGGCGACCAGCTTCTCTACACGACCGCTGACAACAGCGCGCTGATTCTTCAGACCCTCGACCGCCCTACGCAGCGAATCGTACTCAGCACGGGGGCGTCGCGGGAGATCGTCTTTGTTCACTACGGGACGACAGGCGTTCCAACGGTCGAGGTCATCACTCGGGCTCCAATGATTTACCGGCCTTTTGTCGGCGCCACCCAGGTTGGCTTGGTGTCTGACAATTCCAATCAGCTCATTCTCCAGAGACCGCGGCAAGTTGACCAAATCATCCACACCCACGGCTTGGGCGATAAATTTTATCTCGGCCCCGTCTCTCAAGGTGGCAAGTATGTCTTCTGGTCTGAGCAAAATGGTACGTCACATCAATTTTTCGCTGCGCGTTTGGAAATTCCGCTCAAACCAAAATTTCTCTTCAGTGAAAATGTCGGCATGGGGCACTTCGAAGTACGTTCCAGTGTGAATGCATCTGTAGCCGTCTTCACCCGACGCGATAACCTCGCGGCGTATGGCGTCGATACCGATGTTTTTGAAGCGGGCCTGATTATGCAACGAGCTGCCGCGAGCGTGCTCCCTGGCCTGTCTTGGAACCTTCGAGGAAATACTGTGTATTTTCAGGTGGGCTCGACCGGCATACAAAAAGTATCTCAAGGACAACCGATTACACTCATTCCCAATACGAAGGGGTGTCGTTTGGTGGGCAATGGCGAAGCTCCCTTTGTGCTTCATGATTGTGGTCGCGGGTTGGCAGTCTTAGACGCGGCAGACGTTCAGAAAATGGTCACTCCCGTCACCGTCAGTCTTCCTGAAGAGCGACAATTCACTGAAGCTCAACCTCTTCGCATTCTTGAGTCGAGGGTGTTCTATTCGGGTTATTCCAGCACAAGTGACAGTACTCTTCACACTGCGAGTCTTGACCCGGTGCACCCGCTTCTGGCCAGTCTTCAAGATGCATGGCTCTCTTTCCCCATGCGCTTTGAAGCCCTTCGCTTTCGGTTGGGCAAAATCATTTTTACAGAAGAGACAGGCGGCGACTTGACCTCAGGAGCAGTTCGCGAGTGGGACCTTCAAACCAACACTTATCGGACGATTGTGGAAGATGGAAATCTTGCCCCTTCGACGACGGTCGCATCTCCTCACTATGTCTTCGTCAACGAAAAGACATCTGATGGGGGCGTTCAATGCGATTGGGTCGACCTCGCGAGTGGCTCAAAAGAGGTCATGGGTGGTGCGTGTGTGGAATCGAGTTTTTTCATGAAGCCCTTTATCGCTCTCGCTCACCCTCCGAGTGGTGCGACATCGAAAACGTACTCCTTGATACGGCTCGACGGAGGGGTCGTTCCTTTCGTGACGCTCTCAGACGGTCTTTCGAATGTCTTGCAATACGTCAGTGAAGATGGGCAGGAACGTTTGCTGGTAAACCCAACCGACAGCAACACGCTGTATGCCTATGACGATGAAGTGCAGCTGAAATCGAGCTTCATCTTTCCCAATGACGGTGGTGTCAACAGCGTGACCACTCAAGCCGTCGAGCTCAACGGCCGTCTGCATTTGAGTCGCGCCAGCTTTCAGGGTGGGTGGAAAGATTGGGTTTCTTTCGCAGCCACAGGTGGAGACTTTCAACAGCACCATGCGCCCACACGGTCTGGCGTTCAGTTTTGTACAGAGCACGGAGTCACAGTCGAAACCAGCGCAGATGGGCAGACGCTTTTCTTAGCAGCATACGATATGCGCACCTTGAGCCGGCGCGTGCTGTGGGAACAAGCAGAAGCAAAGGGCGCACTTCAGTACCAGTGCACCCTCGGTGGTGTATTGATTACCGCTCCAGACTTGCTTGGTCTCCTCTTTGACGACTTCAGCGGCGGTGCCCCTAAGGTGCTTGCCCCGCTGGGAGAAGTGGCGAAGGTACTGGCGATCGAACCTGAATCAAAGCGTGTGGCATTTGCTCACGCCACCCCGTCGTCATCACGATTCAGTCTTGTCGTCGTCGACCTTGATACTTCAGAGCGTCGCGTCGTGCTTGACGGCGCATCGGGCTATCGTTTGGGCGCGGCGGCCTTTGGTGCTCAGGGCAAAAGTATTGTGTATTCAGCCTCTACAGCAGACGATACCGATTCAGATGTTTGGTTTGTTCAATTTCCTGACTGAACCTCGCGAGGGCAGCCCTCTAAAAACAAATGGACTTGACCTTTATTGTCAAGTCATCATCCATTTGTGGATATCTCATGGGACGACGCGAGACTGTTTTTAGCCATCGCGGAAAGTGGGAGTTTGAGCGCCGCGGCGCGAAACCTCAAAGTCGGGCAACCCACGGTGACACGGAGGTTGGCTCTCTTAGAACACACCGTTGGAGCCGCGCTTTTTAGACGTGGGGTTGAAGGAGCACGACTCACGCATGCCGGAGAACGCCTGGTTGGGCCGGCAAAAAAGATGGCTGAGTGGGCGGGCGAGCTTCACCGCGCTGCAAGAACGCATGGCGGCGCACCGCAAGGGCTGATTCGCGTCACTTCAAGCCCATTCATTTGTTTTGATTTCCTCGCCCCGTTTGCAGGGTACTTGGCCAACAAACGCCCTGGCCTCACCCTCGAGGTTCTTTCCAGCATGCAGTATCTCGATTTGGCGCGCGGTGAAGCAGACTTGGCTCTGCGCCTCAAGGAGCCATCAAACGCAGACTTGGCTTTGGTGTACTCACTCGAAGTGGAAAGCGCTGTGTTTTGTTCGCGCGAGCTCAAAGCCAAACTTCCCAAGAATGCCACACTGGCAACGCTGCCATGGATTGCGTGGTCGCCTCCTTTTGATTCAATTCCACCAAACCCTCAGCTCCAAGCGCTGATTCCAGACTTCACGCCTGCATTCTCGGCAGACAATTTTCTCGTGCAGTTGGCTGCAGCACAAGCTGGCGTCGGGGTGATGGCTCTGGGTCGAGTAGGCCATCGTTTCAGCAAAGACTCTGGGTTGGTTCCGCTCGACTTCGATCTCAGCCCGTATTCGAGACAAACCTTGCATCTGGTGTGCGCCAAGTCGGCGCTCGACATTCCCCGAGTACGGTTGGTGGCTGACTTGCTCGTCACTGAGCTCAAGCACACGCGACGATATTGAATAGCTAATGAGAGCCGGCTTTCACTGCGTCTTTGCCAAGTTCAAGCCGTTTGTCATCACTGAATAATCATAGTCAGTACATTGCTGGTCGGGGCTGCACTCGAGCGGTTTGCCATGATAGGGCCCCAGAGGTTCCTCAGAAGAACAAGGTTGCGCTCAATTTCAGGAAATGTCTGCATGACGCAACTCCCCGGCAATTCCCCGGCCACCCAGTTCGACGAAGACTAACTGGCTGATGCCTTCATGCAAACCCACCGAAGAGTGTTCCTCGAACTGGAAATCGTCTCGGCGCTAGTCACGCCGCACAGGGACGTTACCACCCCGCTCGGAGTGGGGCGCCGCAAAGCCAAAATCCAGATTTACCTACTTCGTGGAGGACGACTTCATGCCCTGCGTCGTGCTCCAGAACGGAAAACTGGTAGGTCATGCTTTCTGACCATTCGGCCGGACCGTCTTCGTCTTGCGGGAAGCCTATTCGAATCTGGAAAGGAGCATTTATCTGCCATAGGTAAACTTCTGAGTTGGTGCCGGAAGCAAAGATCGTCTGAGGCTTTAGCTGGTGAGTCAGTGGAAGAGTGACAACGTTGTGTGACAGCTTGAGCGCGAAATCGAATGCTCAAGCTCAAACTTCCAACCGCATCGGGTTGGAAACACGAACGCGACTTCGATTTTGACTCGAACGTTTGACCCATGCCGTCTTGATGTTGACGTGTACACCTCGCCCAGCGCTGTCTTCATCAATGTCTCCCGAACTCACTCAACCCGTAGAAATCGCAGGGAGCTAAGATGCGATTCCCCTCTGAGGAGGGCCGCAAGTCACTTCGACTTGTCAGAGCGTGCGAGTTAGGTTGCTTTCCCGATGCGGTTTCTTTCGTCTGTTCTATTTCTCTTCTGTGCCGGCTGCACCTGCTTCGTCCCGAGTGGGGCCGAAACCAAGTGCTCTCAGTGCTCGACTGAGGGCTCGAGCCCGACGATAGCGAAGAATACGCTGCGTTCGAAAGAGCACTTCGATGGCCCATCGGCGCGGGTGCGCACGCTGTCTGTGTGCAATGGCGAAGGTCAATTTCCACTTGATGCAGCGCGCGAGGCCTTCGACGCAAAAGACTACGACAAGGCGCTTTCGTGTGCTGCGCAGGCCGCCGCACTGACACCTGGTGATGTGCTGGCCCATACCGAACGCGCGAATGCATTGGCTCAACTTTCACGAAACGAAGAAGCCACGCTGGCGTATGCCCGGGCCTTAGCCATTGCTCCAGAATCGCTCGAGGCATTGGCTGGGGCGGCTCATTTTTTCGTGGTGCTCATGCCCTCGAGTCGCGAGATGGATGAATTGGGTAGCACCTATGCAGAGCGCGGTTTCGAATTGGCCAGCGCCGCCCATGATGAGCCCTTCACTCTGACTTTTGCTCGATTGTCTGCCATGGCCTTGAATGACACCGGGCAGGCCCAAGACGCACTTGAACGCGCTGACTGGGTGCTACAGCGCCAGAAGAACGACCCCGAAGCTTCCTATGAACGCGCGGTGGCACTCTACGAATTGTGCAGGTTTTCAGAAGCGAAGCTTGCCTTCACCGCCATGCTCACCGATTCAGAACGTGCGGCATGGGCGCATCACCACTTGGGGCTCTTGCTGGAACGAGAAGGCAATGAGCAGGCCGCAGAAGCTGAATTCACGAAGGCCAGAGCGCTCGATACCGAAGCATTCCCGGTGCCGGTGCTCCTCACTCGCGAGGCTTTTCAAGCAGAGCTCACTTCTGCGCTCGCCGATTTGCCTGACGACATGCGCCGCGACTTAAAAGATGTGCCGGTCGAAATGGAAGATTTGCCTGAGGAAGATGACCTCACCAAAGGCGATCTGCCGCTTTCGCCGAGCATCTTGGGGTTGTTTCGGGGAACTCCGCTCAAAGAGCCCTGCGAGATTGAGCCTGATGCACGCCCCGGTCGACCATGCCGCACCATTGCGTTGTATCGAAAAAACCTGGCTCGAGCGGTGAAGTCGAAAGAAGAATTGTTAGAGCAGATACGCGTGACGCTGCTGCACGAGATTGGGCACCTGCGCGGTGAAGACGATTCAGAACTCGCAGCGCGCGGGTTAGAATGAGGGCTACTGCTTCACACCCATTTCACGTTTGAGTCGATGCACCAGCTCAAAGTATTCAGTGCGGTTGAAGCCAACGTTGAGAATGTGAAAATCTTTTTTGGTCAGGCCCACACACCCGAAGCAATAGGTGCAGTCAGAGAGATTGCGCGAGAAGATGACGTACGCGCTGTTGGCGCAGTTTTCGCTGTGTACGCAATAGGCACAGGCATTGAGAGACTTTGAATCGACACAATGTGAGCAGTTGTTGCATTGCTCGCAGCGCGTGCAGTGGGTGCAGCCGTAGCAGCCCTCACATTCGACGCTGAACATACAATTCGCGCAGCGCACGCAATCTCTACAGGCATAACTTCCAGGGTTTCCTGGGTCGGCGGCGAAGCTGTGGGTGAGGCGGCTGAGTTCTTCGAGAAAGCCACGCTTGTCGAGCGAGGCGATCAACGCTCTGGCTTCTTGGGGGTCGGTTTGCTTGCGCGTTTCACGAGCCACGATGCCGTAAGTAAGCCGTAACGCGAACGCAAGCGCGAGCGTTTCTTTCGTACCAGTGCTGCTAAGGAGCGACTCGCTGTGGACCTGTCGCATCTCAACCCCCCTCAACGGGAAGCTGTATTAACCACCGAAGGCCCGCTCCTCGTCTTGGCGGGCGCGGGTTCAGGCAAGACGCGCGTTATCACCCACCGTATCGTTCATCTCCTCGACAAGAAGGTTCCGGCACGTTCGATTCTGGCCGTGACGTTCACCAACAAAGCCGCCGCTGAAATGAAAGAGCGAGTGGTGCAGATGGGAGGTCAACGCGCGCTCGGGGTGACGTTGTCTACCTTCCACGCCTTCGGCGCCGAAGTGCTCAAAGAGCACCTCTCGAAGCTGGGCTGGCCCAAGAAGTTCGCTATCGTTGATACGGGAGATCAAATCGCGCTGGTTCGCAGGGCGATGAAAGAGCGACAAATCGACGAGAAGACGTTCGATGCCCGCAAGGTGCTGACGCTCATTTCTCGGGCCAAAAATTCAGGCCAGGCCCCAGAGCCCAAACCTGAAGGGCAGGGCGACGATATGGACCTGGTGGCACACCTCGTCTTTCCGCTCTACCAGTTGGCCCTCAAAGCCCAAGGTGCGGTTGATTTTGATGATTTGATTGTCTTTCCCTCGCGCATTTTTGAAGAACACCCTGAAGTCAAAGCGCAGTTTGCGAGGCGTTTTCGCTACATCATGGTGGACGAGTATCAAGACACCAACAAGGCGCAGCTCGATCTGCTGAGGCACCTGGGTGAGTCACATCACAACGTGTGCGTGGTGGGTGACGATGATCAATGCATCTATTCCTGGCGCGGGGCTGAAGTGCGCAACATTCTCGACTTCGAGCGACTCTTCCCCGGCGGCAAAGAAGTGCGGCTCGAGCAAAACTATCGCTCGAACCAAGTGATTCTCGACGGAGCCAACGCCGTCATCGAGAAAAACCCTGATCGACGCAGCAAGCGCATGTGGAGCGAGATAAAAGGTGGCCCGCGCATCACCTTGTGCTGTGCGCCGACTGAAGAAGACGAAGCCCGTTGGGTAGCCTCAGAGGTCAAGCGCGCTCTGATGGAAGGAGTTTCTGCTGACGAGGTGGCCGTGCTCTACCGCGTCAATGGCCAGTCTCGCTTCATCGAGGAATTCTTGCGCGAACGGGAAGTGCGCTACGAAGTCGTCGGTGGTTCAGAGTTTTTTGATCGCCGCGAAGTCAAAGACGTCATCGCTTACTTCCGCGTCATCGCGAACCCGAAAGACGAAATTTCACTTTTGCGCATCGTCAACGTGCCCGCTCGAGGCATCGGCGATGTCACGATGGAACGGTTGACCGCTTGGTCTTTGAGCCAAGAAATTCCCCTCTGGCAAGCCATGCAGCGCGCGAGTGAAATCGAAACGCTCCCGCAGGGGGCTGCGGAAAAAATGGCTGAATTCGTGGCGCTGATGGACCGCTACCGCAAGGCGTTCAACAAGGGCAACCTCTCGCATTTGACGCGGGAGCTTTTGGCTGAAATTGATTTCGTAGGCAGCGCCCGAGCCGCAGCGCCCACGCTGGCGGCGGGAGATCGCAAAGCCAAAGCGGTGGCCCACGTCATTTCTTCGTTGGAATCGTACGAGAAACGCGAAGGCCCCAAGGCCAGTCTGTTGACCTATTTGAATCGGCTTTCTCTCGACACCAAAGATGACGAAGACGACGCGCATCACCTCTCGGGCCGAGTGACGTTGATGACCTTGCATGGCTCGAAGGGGCTCGAGTGGAAGTTGGTCTTCATGGTGGGCCTCGAAGAAGATTTGCTCCCGCACAGTGGCATGCAGGGCGAGGCGCCCAACCCCGAAGAGGAACGGCGATTGTGCTACGTGGGCATGACCCGCGCTCGAGAACGGCTGGTGCTGACGCGAGCTTCGAGCCGCATCAAGCGGGGCAAAGAAGTCCCCCGAACTCCGAGCCGGTTCTTGACCGATATTCCTGAGCAGTTGTGTGAGGTTATCGAGTTAGGGGCCGTGCCGACGGGGGTTCCCACGGTGAAAGAGAAGGATTTTTTCGCCAGTCTTCGAGATCGATTGAAGTCAGAAAGGGAAGGGGTCGCATCAGGCCTTGACAGGCAGGGCCCTGACAGGTAGCAGGGCGGCCCTTTCTGATCGAGGTTCTACCAAGCCATGCCGCACCAGCGTACGTACAGCGCAAAGGCCAAGGACATCAAGCACGAGTGGCACATCATCGATGTGTCCGACAAGGTGCTTGGCCGCGCCGCCAGCCAGATTGCGACTCTCCTCAAGGGGAAGCACAAGCCGATGTACACACCGTCGATCGACACCGGCGATCACGTCGTGGTGATCAACGCCGAAAAGGTGAAGGTTACCGGCAATAAGGCTTCTCAAAAGATGTATTACCGACACGCGCTGGCGGGTATGCCCGGTGCGCTCAAGTCATCGAACTATGAGACGCTCCAGCGTCGTCATCCCGAAGACATCATCCTCAATGCGGTTCGCCGCATGATGCCGCGTAACGCCCTTGGTCGACAGATGATGACCAAGCTCCGTGTTTACGCTGGGGAAAAGCACCCGCACGCTGCGCAGAAGCCAGCTGCCAAGCAGGTCAACGCTTAATCGCCTTTTGAAGAACAGGAAAACACACCATGGCCAAGTCCGGCACTGAGGGTTTCTACGCAACTGGTCGCCGCAAGGAGGCCACTGCACGAGTTTGGGTGAAGACGGGTACGGGCGCGATGCTCGTCAACGGTCGCCCACTCGACGAGTATTTCGGGCGCGAGACGTCCATCATGATCATCAACCAGCCCCTTCAGGTGCTGGAACAGATGAACAAAGTCGACATGACGGTCAATGTGCGTGGTGGTGGGCTTTCGGGCCAGGCCGGCGCCATTCGTCATGGGCTTTCACGAGCGCTGACTCGGCTCAACCCTGAATTCAGGCCTCCGCTCAAGAAGGCTGGCTTTCTCACCCGCGATTCTCGCTCTGTTGAGCGCAAGAAGTCGGGTCAGCCGGGCGCCCGTCGACGCTTCCAGTTCAGCAAGCGCTAAGTTTTCGTTTCATCACCTTTCAAACCTCGGGCCGCTGCTCTTTTGTGGAGCTGCGGCTCGATGTGTTTTTAGTCCGCACTTTTTCAGTGACTGTCTTGGGCGTCATCCGAAGCGTGGTACCGTTCGACGGGCATGGAACTCAACGAGATCCTGACCATCGCCCTTCGGGGTGGCGCATCAGACATTCACTTGAAGGCCGGCTTACCGCCCATGTTTCGCCTCGATGGGCAGTTGGTTCCGCTCAAAGATGGCAAACGTTTGCCGCCTGAAGAAGTGGCGCGCATGGCGTTTGGCATCATGAATGAGTACCAAAAAGAGAAATTCAAACAGTCGAACGAAGTCGACTTGGCCTACGGCGTGCCCGGGTTAGGTCGCTTTCGCGTCAATGTGTTTCAGCAGCGAGGCACCATCGGCGCGGTACTGCGGGTGATTCCTTTCAAAATCATGTCCATCAAGGAACTGATGCTGCCCGTGGTGCTTGAGAAGATGTCGCTCGAAGAACGTGGGCTCATCTTGGTGACGGGTACGACGGGTTCAGGCAAGTCGACCACGCTGGCGGCGATGATCGATCACATCAATGCCACTGAAACCAACCACATCATCACCATTGAAGACCCCATCGAGTTTCTCATTCGAGACAAGCGTTCCATCATCAATCAACGCGAAGTGGGCGTCGACACCATGTCGTTTAGCCAGGCACTCAAGAGCGCGCTTCGGCAAGACCCCGACGTGATTTTGGTGGGCGAAATGCGCGATATCGAGACCATCGAAACCGCGCTCCATGCAGCTGAAACAGGTCACTTGGTGATGTCGACGCTCCATACGCTCGACGCAGGGGAGACCATCAATCGCATTATTTCGTCGTTTCCTCCGCATCAGCAGAAGCAGATTCGCATTCAATTGGGCTCAGTGCTGAAGGGCGTGGTTTCGCAGCGATTGGTGCCTCGAGCTGATGGCAAGGGCCGGGTGGCGGCGGTAGAAATTATGAAGGCCACTTCGCGCATCAAAGAGATGATCGAAGATAAAGATCGCACCAAAGAGATCCCCGATGCGATTGCGCAAGGCAACATCAGCTATGGCATGCAGACTTTCGATCAGTCACTGATGCAATTGGTGCGAGGCAATATTGTCACTTACCAAGAAGCGCTGAAGCAGGCGACCAACCCCGACGATTTCGCGCTCCGCTTTCAGGGCGTCAGTTCGACGTCAGATACCAAGTGGGACGATTTCGAAAACAAGTCAGGCGAAGAAAAGCCAGTTCCCGGCAGTGCTGCGTACGTGGCGCAAATGGGCGGTGGCCCGCAGCCGGCCAAAGGGTCCTCGCCTTCGGCCCAGCAGCCTCGACCGCCCACGACGACTCCGTCGCCCCCAGCGACCAAGCCTGCTTCGCCTACCCCTGAAGATGACTTTCAGATTGAACGTTTTTGAGCGTCGGCCGACGCTGAAGCTTATTGGGCGTGATTGTCTCGGGCGTTTGAGCCCGTCACCGTCGGCCAACCGGTTTCAGGCAGTGAATACCCAGTCATTCGAAAAGCCCGAACTCCTGTTTTTGGAGGCGACGCGATGGTTGCCACTGAACTCACCCACAGCTCTCGAGTGAGGAGTCCGGTTCCTTGGTAGAGTTCTTCACCTGGGAGCTTGCACAACCATTCATCTTTGCCTTGGGGCGAAATTTCACGAAGGACGAAGTCGATTGGTCCACACCGCTTTTCTGTCTGAGAAAAAAGCACCGAACCGCGCTTCGTGAGAATGGTATTGGTGATGTCATAACCTGCTTCGAGGCCGGAAATTTCGCGTTGCCATTGAAGCTGGGAATTCTGGGGGTCAACTCGACGTAGTCCCAATCGCTTCACCGACTCGGTTTGAGAAAAAAGACACGACAGGCCGTCTACGTAACTGGTGGCGACAGCGCTGATGGCACCTAACCCAAGCCGAGGGTACGAGTAGACGGACGGAGGAGGAGGCGTTGTGTTGACCCAATGGCCCGACGCGGTGTCTGAAAGCCAGCCGTCCCAGTGGAAGACCCGACCTCCAAAAACAGATGAAGGAGGCGCATATGTGGTGACAGTGTCCCAGCGGATAGCGCCGCTGGAACTCAGAGAGAAATAGTGAGCTTCAGTTCCAATTTGGTACTGGCCGTAGAGGTACCCCAGCTCGTCAACAGGCAGCGACTCATCAGTAGGCAGCCCCAAGGTGGTCGAAGTCCAAGTCGCATTCGAAAATCTCGTCGTCCACAGCAGGTTGCCATTGGCGACATCGATTAAGGCAACGGCTATGCCCGTGGGCCACTCAATGCCCACATAGGCAGAACGCAAAGGCCCTCGCGAGGCATAACGTACCTTCCCTGAACCCACCGGCTCGGAAGGGAATTGCAGGTCGACGTCAAACTTCCACAGCTTTTTGCCGGTTTCAATCGACCGACCTTCGATTTCGATATTGCCTAAAACCAGTACCACTTGATCAACCAGAATCATGTCGTTGGTCGCGGCGATCTCGACCTCAATGGGCTCAGCGAATCGAGGGCTGCCGTCGTTGCTCACGGAGACTAGAAATTGTTTGAAAGAACTGATTTCGGTTTCACGCCAGTAAAGATTTCCAGCCTTGTCTGCAATGCCATCCCAAATCAATTTTCGGTTTGTCCCAGCCCAGACAGTCCATTCTGCTATCAGCGGTTGTGGCAAGGCACGAACACAGATCGAATTTTGACAAACGCCTTGGGGATGACACGGGCTGGCCGTGCCGCACTGGTCGCCTTCCGTGGTTGTGATTGTTTTGCATTCGCCTTGCAGGCAAATCTGTTTGGTTGAGCAATCTGAAGGCCCGCACGCTGTATTGTCTTCCACGGGCACGAAGCCGCAACCGGTTTTCGAGTCACATACAGCAACCGTGCAATTGTTCGGAGGCGCTCCGCATTGCGCAGTGGCTGGAAAAGAAACGCACCCCTTTTGCGGGTCGCAGGAATCAGCAGTGCACGCGTCGCCATCATCGCAATTGCGGGCAACGCCTTGACACGTGCCATCAATGCACTCACCGCCCACCGCGCAGATGTCATCGTCGTGAGGACAGGTGGTGCCGTCGAGCTGATTTGAGATGAGGCAAATGAGTGTCTCGAGTTGTACACTGGCTGCTTTGCACGGTTCAGGCGATACACACATCGATGGAGTGATGCCCAAGCCCTCGAGGGGAATGGTTTCGGTATGTTCCTCGAAACTCACCTGCAGACTTCCCACCACCGCGCCCGTTTCAGCGGGTGAGAAAGTCAATTCTAGAGTTTCTTTCCCTGCTTCTTTGACCGTGATTTCCGCCACTGACACTGAAAAGGGGCCGGTTGTGGAAAGCCGAAGCGGCGCGCTTACCCGGCCTCGGTTGTGAATCTCGAAATTGGCGCGATCGAAAAAACCAACGACTGCGGGAGAAAAGACGACCCGCTGCGGAACAAAGGAAATGTCAGCGGCTTGAGGCGCCAGAATTGGGTCGCGACACTGACACCCTTCAAATACGACCAAGGCACAAAACACGAAGAAGAAAGCAGAAAGAGAGCGAGCCACGGCTGTATTACCTGTCACAGCAACGACACCGCGACAAGGGCGCCCGCGTAGCTCCTGCATCAGTCTTCAGCTTCTGCCTCTTCTTCTTCGTTTTCAGGCCCACCAGCGGTCGCGCTCACGAGCAAATGAGTCAATCGTGACTGGCGTTGTGGGCCGAGCACCTGTTGGCGAGTGAGAAAGTTTAAGAATTGCGTAAGTGTTTGTGTTGCTTTCGCAAATTCTGATTCGGCGATTTGGTCTCCCAAGTGCTCGATGGCGTCGTCGAGATGCTCTGGAGTGATGGGGGCAGGCCCTTCATTCCACGCGCGTTCGAGGAGTACTTCTGCCACTTTGAGCCGCAGTGCGCGATCGCCCACTGCTCCATCGCGAGCAAACGTCTCAAGCCATTCATCGACTCGCTCTTGGCTTACGGTGGCGAGGGTGGACAACGATTGGAGCGTTTCAGCCAAATAGTCTGCATCGAAAGTGCTTGGGTCTTCGGCATAGCCGAAAGCTTCTTCCAAAACGGCCTGTGCGACTAAATCGTCGGCTTCTTTTGGGGTGGCACCTTCTTTTTCAAGAGCGCTCTTCGCCGCGTGCGCCAAGGGTCCCAACGTAGGGTGGGCGAAAACTTGAGCCGTCGCCGCACGGGTGAGAAAGACGATGAGTTCTTGTTGCGCTTCAGCAGAAGGACTCTTGGCTCGCGCCTTCAGAATGTTTGCACGAGAAGCGGGGTAAGCAGCGGCGGCAGAGAGAAGCGCCGATTCGTCGGCGTCAGATGCAGCGTCGATGCTGCCCTTTTCAAGGCATTCCACGGCGGCGGGGAAAGAGATGAATCGAGCGATCAACGGGTGCATTATTTGCCCGTATCACAGGTTTGAGCTGCGCTAGGTTTACCCAAAGCGCGTGCCCAGAACGAAACCCGATGCCTTTTCTCAGGCGACCAAATTGCTCGCCGCTAGCGACAAGAGCACGCTTGCGCTCAAACAAGCTCTCGAGCGACGCGACTATTCGGCCGAAGAAGTCGACGCCGCTGTGCGAAGAGCACAAGCATTGGGCTACCTCGATGAAGAACGCGTGGCGCTGAAGAAGGCTCGGGCTGACATTGAAGCCGGTTGGGCAGGCGAGATGTTGACCGCGCGGTTGCTTCAAAGCGGGCTCGATGAGTCGTCAGCCCGAAAAGCGGTTGAGCAAGTCAAGGCTGATACGGCGTGGGATGCCTTCGACGCGGGCTTCCGTTTGTTGAAGAAGCGACACTTGAGCGGGCTCAAGGCGGCTCGTTTTTTAGCCAGCCGTGGCTTTGATGAAGGGGTGGTGCAGCGGCTGGTTCCCCAGGCGATGTACGAAGGGTGATTGGCAGTCACAGATGAGAACGGTAGGGTGCGCGCCGATGAAGCTGCCCGTGCTGTTTCCCTTCGTGATGGTGCTGTTATCGGCTTGTGCCTCTTTCGGAACTTTTGCGTCTTTAGAAGGGAACGATGTGCAGTTCGCCTCTGACGCCGAAGAAAACATGCGCAAAGGCGACGAAGCGATGGAATCAAAAAACTACGCCGAGGCCGCTGCGTATTTTGAATTCGTCAAAACAAAGTACCCCTTTCTTGAATTGGCGAAGACCGCTGAGTTGCGTCTGGCCGATGCTGATTTCGAGAGAGAACACTTCGTTGAAGCGAGAGATCGCTACCAGAATTTCGTCAGGCTGCACCCCACTCATGCTCGTATTGATTACGCGGCGTATCAAGGGGCGCTGACGCACTACAAAGAGATTCCTGCTGACTTTTTTGTGCTGCCTCCGTCGACTGAGAAGGACCAGGTCGAAGTGCGCAACGCGCTTTCAGCGATGAATGAATTCACCTTGAACTACCCCAAGTCTGAGTTGGGCCCCGAGGCGAAAAAAATCATCGGCGAGGTGAAGTTGCGTTTGGCTGAGCACGAATTGTACGTGGCTTCCTTTTATGCCCGCCGAGATCGCTGGCCTGCGGTGGTGACCCGGCTGAAGGTGGTGTTGAACAAGTTCAGTGGTATCGGCCTCGATGAGCAGGTGTCATTCGACCTCTCTGAGGCCTATCTCAAGCTCAGCCAACCGGCCAACGCGAGGGAAGTGTTGCAACAGTATGCGACGCAGTTCCCAGATACCGAAGGTGCGAAGCGCGCGCACAAGCTCATGGCTAAGATAGAAGTACCGGCGCCGCCTTCGGCTCCAGTACCGATTCCCGATGGAGGGACATGAGCAAAGACGTCATTCGCTTCTTTGCTTTTTTGACCGCGACGGCCGGTCTGGGTTTAGGCGTGGCATTGCTCGGTTCGAGCCTCATAGGCTCTGCCGGTGGGCCCGAAGCGCTCATCATCACCCGACTGAAGTTGCTTGAGATTCGAGGGGTCGAACAGGCCTTGGCTTCGGCAACCTTACTCGGCCCCAAGGTTCAATTTCAGCGTATGTCCGTGGTCCTCGATGCTGATGCTCAAGGGGCCACAGTGACCTCAACGCTCGATTTTACGGGCGAATTGCGCCGCTCTGGCTTGCCAGCGACGCGGGTTTCTTCATTGGGTCTTGAACGGGCACGCTATCGCCTTACCGATGGCCAATGGCTGCCCACTGAAAGCGATTTGCCCAGGCTGGGGGCCATCGTGGAAGCCCTCGAGCGCCGTCGAATGCAGCTCGAAGAAGTGCCCTTCGATGGAGGCATTCAGGTGACCGACCGACGCTACCGCAGCCTCGGCTGGTTCATTCGCAGCGAGCGCGAAGAGGTGTTGGTTTCGGAGGACTACCAGTTTCAAGGCCACACGCCCGAGAGGCCTATCGATGATAAGGGCACCCGGCAGCTGACTTTGCATGAGGACGAGAAGGGGTTGTTTAGCTTTCCCGCGGCGAGCAGGTAGGCTAGGCGGCGTTGGTCCTTTACGAGGTGAGCCAAGATGGAAGATGCCCTGAGGCAGTTGCTCACGTTGGGGCGGGGATACTTCGAGAAGAAACAATATCACGAGGCTGAGGGCTACCTGACCCAAGTTGTCGAGAACAACCAATCATTCGCAGATGTCTACAATATGTTGGGGGTCATCTATCACGACCAAGGCCAGTTCGCCCGAGCGCAACGCGCTTTTGAAGGGGCCTTGAGACTCAACCCGGCGTATACCGACGCGGCCTTGAATCTCGCCATCATCTACAATGATTTGGGGCGCTATCAAGAAGCGAAACAAGTGTATGCCGCGGCGCTGAACCGTCAGCGCAGCAGCCCTCAAGGCATGGACCCTTTCGTCAAAGGGAAGATTGCCAATATGTACGCCGACATCGCCGACGTGTACGCCTCATCGGGCCTGTTGGAAGAGTCGGTAGTGGAATATCGGCGGGCGCTCAGCTTGGGCCCAGCCTTTGTCGATATTCGGCTTAAGTTGGCGAATGTGCTTCGAGATTTGAATGACTACCCTGCGGCATTGGGCGAGTTTGAGAGCATTGTAAAACAAGCGCCGAATTATTTGCCGGCCCGAGTGCACTATGGAATTGCGTTATACGCAGCGGGTCAGCGAGGAGAAGCTATCGCTGCGTGGGAAGATGTGCTGAGACGAAACCCAGGGAACAAGAGTGCCGAAATGTATTTGAGCCTCGTGCGGGAAATGAAGCCTGAGGCGAAAGAAGCTGTGAAGGGTGCAGCGGTTGAATGATGTCTTAAAGCCAGCGCGCTTGGGCGCCGCAGGGGAGTTGTGATGTCTGACGGGTATGCTCTCAAATTCATCTCCGGGAAGTACCAAGGTGGGGAATTCCCACTCAAAGGGGACAAGCAGCTCATCATCGGCCGCTCGAGCGAGCTCGATATCGTGCTGGTCGAAGACATGGTCTCTCGCAAACACGCGAAGATCAGTCTTTCCGGCGGGAAGATCAGCATCGAAGATCTCGGCTCGACCAACGGCACCTTCGTCAATGGCGAGAAGGTCAAGACTTCGCGCCTCAAAGAAGGCGACCGAATCTTGGTGGGGACGTCGATTCTCAAACTGGTCAAGGCCGGTGCGAATGCCCCTGAGCTCTCTGATTCTCAAGTAAAACAGAACCTCGAATACGTGGCCGCAGCCCAGTCACAACGGCAGACGCGCACGGCCATGACGGGGAAGATTGAAGAAGTTCCCTTGCCCGACTTGCTCCAGCTCTTCCACACCTCGAAAAAGAACGGCGTGTTGGTGGTGAACAATGAGCAGGAAGGTCGAATCTACCTGCGTCAAGGCAAGGTGTATTACGCCGTCATCAACGACAACCACGCCATGGCTCCGCGCAAGAGCTTCAATCGAATCATCACCTGGGAAACGGGTGAGTTCGAACTGCGGCCTCCAGACAGCCAGACTTTTGAGAATGAGCTGACTGAATCGACAGAGCATTTGTTGATGGATTCACTGCGCCAAGTTGACGAGCTGAAACGGCTGCAAAGTCAGCTCCCGCAGATGAATGAGACGCTGACGTTGTCAGTGCCCATGCAACCGGCTTTGCGCGACTTGAACCCGGAAGAACTCGACATCCTTCAGTTGGTGCTCAATTGGGGCACGCTGCAAGGGGTGTTCGACAACGCCAGTCAAGATGATGTGATTATCGCGACCACGGTGGCCACTTTGGTTGAGCGTGGCTATTTGTACACCGCTTGAATTCACCTTTTGGTGCCAGCCTTGTGGCGTACCCGCTCAGCGCTCGGGAGATGCTGATCGAGTCAACTGAGCTCATCGCGCCGAGTGTTGATGACCCATTCATGTACGGCCAAATCGCCGTGGCCAGTGCGCTCAATGCACTGTGGGTCAGAGGGGCTCGTGCGCTCTTCGCGCGTCACCTGTGGGCTTTGCCTCCCTCCGTAGCTCAGGCTGCTCTCAAGAAGATTCGTTTGGGTGCGTTGGCCCAGGCAAAAGCGGCGGGCGTCTCTGTTTTAGGCGAGTACGCGGTGCCATCGACTGCGCTCCAATACGGCTTGGCGGCGACGGGCGTGGTGCACCCTGAAAAAGCATTGAGCTGTTTCGGAGGGCAAGCCGGTGACGTGATGGTGCTGAGCAAACCCATCGGATCGGGCATTTGTGTTGCCGCCTGGCAGCAGGGGGTTTCGTCACCAAGCGCGACCAAACGCGCACGAGAACAGATGACGAGTCTCAACGAAGCGGCGAGCGAAGTGTATTCGCGGCTCGGGGTGCATGCGCTGACTGCGGTGGCGGGTTTAGGTCTATTGGGGCATGTGTTTGAGCTGGCTCAAAGCGCCCAATTGCGCGCAGTGTTGGAGCTTGAACGGGTTCCATTGTTGCCAGAAGTGCCTGCGTTTGCTGAGCAAGGTCTGATTCCTGAAGTGAGTAAAGGCAACTTGAAACGCTTTCAGAAGACGACTCAATTCCCTGAGGGGCTCCCCTTGGCGATTCAGTGGGTGCTGTCTGACGCGCAAATTAATGGAGGACTTTTGGCTTCGATTTCCACGAAAGCCCTCAGTCGAGTCTTGCGGGCATTAGAAAAAAAGGGAATCGAGGCTTGGGTCATTGGCTCGTTGCTACCTGGGAAGCCAGGTGTCGAAGTGACTTGAGTTTTCGAATCGGAGAACTCTTTGGCTATCCTCCACGGACCGATGCGCGCTTTGGTTTGCAGTCTTCTGCTGGTGACGTCGGCGCACGCCGGGCCACTGGTGGTGCTCGACCCGGGCCATGGTGGGCTGCAAGTCGGGGCATCAAATGCGGCCGGCCTCATCGAGAAACACTTGGCATTGTCCATCGCCAAGAAGGTGAAGGCGGAACTCGAAAAAGAGCTCCACGCCACCGTGATTCTCACCCGAGAAAAAGATGCGTTGGTCCATCTGTCTGAGCGGGTGATGGTCGCGAATCAGCAACGGCCTGAACTCTTCATCTCGATTCACGCCAATTCGATGCCCACAGAAAGTCGTCGGAGGTCGAACCAGGGCATCGAGACGTATTTTCTTTCTGCATCAGCCTCGGGCGATGAGGCGAAAAAGGTGGCGGCTCGAGAGAATGCAGAAGGTTCGAGCTCTTTGCGCACGGGGTCGACTGATGCGTTGTCTTTTATTTTGGCTGACCTCCAGCGCACCGAGGCGCATGTCGATTCATCGCGTTTGGCTTACGCGGTCCATGAGGCGTTGATTGTTGAGACCGGAGCGCAGGACAGAGGCGTGCAGCAAGCGCCGTTTTACGTGTTGATGGGGCTTGAAGTGCCAGCGGTGTTGGTTGAAGTGGGCTTCGTTTCACACCCCGAGGAGTCACGGCACCTTTCCGAAATGGAATACCAAGCAAAATTGGCTCGAGCCATCACTTCTGGGGTGAAGCACTTTTTGGAACAGATCAACGCTCGAGACGGCAAGAAGTCGGACTGAGGCGTGGTAGAGCGCCATGATGCGCTCTTTTAGTCGAAGCCTGCTGGATGCCCGGCCTGTCACGCTGACGCCCAATGTGAATAAGCATGCTGAAGGCTCATGTCTGGTGGAATTTGGTGACACCAAGGTTCATTGCACCGCTTCATGGGAAGAGAAGGTGCCTCCTCATGTGTATGGCTCTGGCGCTGGGTGGGTGACGGCTGAATACGGAATGTTGCCGCGCGCGACTCACGACAGATCTCGCCGAGAAGCGTCACAAGGCAAACAGCAAGGGCGAACGCTCGAAATTCAACGCCTCATCGGGCGAGCGCTGCGTGCCTCTGTCGACTTAAAGGCGTTGGGGCCACGCACCCTGACGCTCGACTGCGATGTGCTCCAGGCTGATGGAGGCACTCGCACCGCCAGCATCACCGGTGCCTACGTGGCTCTGGTGTTGGCGCTGAGAAAGATAAAGGGCAAGAGCGGGCTTTCTCAATTGCCTCCGATGCATCACGTGGC